>JAUYMZ010000404.1 GCA_030699355.1 Bacteroidota bacterium
AGTTTTAGGTTTTACTTCATTTAGCGTTTTATTCTTTTTTTTAAAGATATTCCTCTATTTAGTTTTTCTTAAAAACTAAAATCTATTAACATCGACTATGGACTATCGACCATAGTCCATAGTCCATAGTTTTAGATTTTACTTCATTTAGCGTTTTATTCTTTTTTTTAAAGATATTCCTCTATTTAGTTTTTCTTAAAAACTAAAATCTATTAACATCGACTATGGACTATCGTCTATGGACTATGGACCATGGACTATGGACTATGGACTATCGTCTATGGACCATGGACCATGGACTATGGACTATGGACCATGGACTATAGACCCAAAATTCTCAATTACTAAAAGTGTCTATTAATGGCAGTTAGTATTTTGGTTGCAGGAAGTTCTTCCATGCAGGAAGTACCATCTAGGCATGAGCCTCGGTAGAAGCATTTGCAAGCTTTATCGGGCATTACAATTTCGCCTTTACCAAACAAATCAAACTCATGTGGGTTAAAAATATTATTCATGAGAATGATTTTTTTGCCCAAAGCCAAGGTAATATGCATGCCCATAGTAACTTGGGTAACCACCATATGGCATTTATCTACTAAGTTTATAAACTCAGACAAACTAAAATAACCCAAATAAGCAGCACCTGTTCTATCTCTAATATCTCTGTTACGCTCGTCTTCTGCCTCACCACCCAAAAGCAATACGTATGCCTCGGGATTTTCTTTATGAATTAAATTTACCAACTCAACCCATTTATCAATAGACCATAAACGGGTTGTCCACCTGCCCCCACAACCTGTGTTTAAACCAATAATTTTCTTTCCTTCAGGTAAATTCCAGGTGTAGCCTTTTTCAGTGTGCCTATCCATTAAATAAGGCTCGCCTTGATGTTCAAAGCCGCAGATTTCAAATATTTCTTGTAGGTAACTTTTGGTATTGGCTTTACTTACATCATCAAACATGCCAGTGCTAAACTTGTGATTAGCCAATTCGTTTACCGGCTGAATTTCATTGTCCTTTAGCACATACCCATATTTCTCTTTGGCATCCAATACTTTTAATAAAGCCCCTGCTTCTTTTTCTTTATCGAGGTTTATGGCAATATCCCAAGTTCCTTGCTGCGCATACAAAACAGCATTCATATCCCACTTTAAAATCTCATCAATTTCCTTGGCAGGCAAAATATCGGGCGTCCAAGTAAGCCAGGTAATTTTACAATTAGGATATAACTTTTTGTACTTAACCACCAATGGTGTAGTTCTAATTACATCCCCAATAGCGCCTAATTTTATAATCAAAATGCGCTTAGAAACAGGAGTATAAGCCACACAATCTTCACAGTGATAACCATGTTGCTTATGCGGAGTACAAGGAATATGTCCTTTAAAATGTAAACAATCTGCTTTAAAAAGTTTGCTCATAAGTAAGTCAATTTTTGAATCTGGCTGAACCAAAACTTGGCGCAGCAGCTAACATGGCAAACTTAGGAAAAATTATGAATTATGAAGTATGAAGTATGAAACAATTTAACATCCCTCATAATTCATAATTCATAATTTGCTTCGCGTGCTTCTTGGTATCTACTTTTTCAATTACCTTTTCGATAGTTCCTTTTTCGTCGATGATAAAAGTAGTTCTTAGGATGCCCATGTATTTTTTGCCATACATGCTTTTTTCGCCCCAAGTGCCGTAGGCTATGGAAACAGCGTGGTCTTCATCGGCAAGCAACGAAAACGGTAGTTCGTATTTATCTATAAACTTTTGGTGTTTGGTGGCGTTATCCGGACTAACACCTAAAATGGCGTAGCCATTGTTTAAGAATTGCTCGTAGTTATCTCTTAAATCGCAGGCTTCGGCTGTACAACCGGGGGTATCATCTTTTGGATAAAAATATAAAACCAACTTTTTGCCTTTAAAATCTTTTAATGAAAGGGTTTCTCCTTTTTCATTTTTTACCGAAAACGCAGGTGCTTTATCGCCCGCCTGTAATGTGATTGCCATATAAAGTCTTTATTTTATCTGAACCTAAAAACACCCAAATTGTTTTGAATAAACTTTCTACGGATTCATTTCAAACCAACGCTCTGTTTTGTTGCCTTTATTATCCACCACGCGCACGAGTAATCTAAATGCTTTCGCTGCCGCTGGATTATTTTCTAAGTTGTAAATTCTTTCTCTTTCTATAAAATAAACCTCATCAAACAGGTATGTTAAGCGATCATTTTTAGCATCAAAATCTCCTATTATCCACCTGCCATTTAAAAACATATCGTAAGATTTTATCCCCGAAAAATCGTCTTTTATTTCAAAATCCCAGCGAAGTGTATCGGCTGCTTCTTTTCCTTTTTTAGGCAACAGCCACTTTACTTGCGGCGCTACTGTATCCAACATAATTTTAAACAAACCAAAATTACTAGCTTTGGTCTGAACCCAACCCTTTTTATAGGTACCCCCAATACTATAAAAGCCATCGTTGGGCGTTTTGGCGTAGGCTAAAACCATTTTATCTGCCCATGCCAAATGGGCCACATCCAGTTTTATGGCTACATCAAAAGCTACATGCACCGGCGTGGTGTATGAGTGAAAATGATACGCTTGTGAGAAGGCATCACTGGTTTTAGGGAAAATATTCATCGTATAACAAACGGTATCGTATAAACTTTTTTCATCTATGTTTGCCCAAAAACCTTCTTTCTCTATCACATTGGCTTTACCCGGAATAAGCATGGGTTGATTGGCAATTTGCTTTTCGTAAGCTTGCCTTTCTGCATCCATTTGGTTCAGCCCAATTTTGTAAAGGATTTTTACGTAGGTTTTATTTTTATTTACATCGGCAGCTTCAAAAATTAGCTCGCCACTGCTGGCAGCTTGGGCAAAATTTACTCTGCCTTTTTCGGCATCTGTTTGGTATGTGCTGAACCTATTTCCATCGTCTACAAAGCATTTTTGCACCCGCAGTTTTTCTAATTTGTAATATGGAAAATCTATGTGCGCATTGATGTATTTGGTTTCGTCAAAGGCAAACTGATTGAGTTTATGGGTGAACTTATGGCTTTGGTTCAGCCAAAAACTATAGCTGTATAGGCCTTTTGGATCTTTGTTGTTGTGAATATAATCTACGGCGTCTATACCAAAACCGTAAGTATCTGGGTCGAGCAGAAGCGTATCTTTTAGTTGTAAAAATCCGTTTTGCCAGCTGGCCGTTTTGTTGGTAAACGCGAGTTGTTTTTTGAGTAATAAGCCTTCGCGCACAAACTTGTAGACATAAATTTTATTTATTTCTGGAGCAAAATTATCAATGGGCAAAATTCCAAACAAGGCCGGATTAAGGATTTTTTCTGTGCGCGAGTCTCTTATTTCAAAGTGCAGGTGCGGACCTGTACTGCTGCCGCTGTTGCCGCTTAGGCCAATGGTATCTCCTTTTTTTACCCGCAAAAAAGGCTTCATAAAAATTTTATCAAACTCAAAGGTTTGATTGATGTATTGGTAATCGTGAATCCATTTTGCAATGGCGCCGTAGTATGAATCTAAGTGTGCGTATACCGTGGAGTAGCCGTTGGCATGTTCTATATACAAAGCTTTGCCATAAGCGCCGCGCGCTACTTTTATTCTGCTTATGTAGCCATCTGCCGCGGCGTATACGGGCAATCCAATTTTGCCATTGGTACGCAAATCTATTCCGCTATGAAAATGATTTTCGCGCATTACGCCAAATGGAGAAACGTAATTAGGCAGCGAATCCATGGGATAACGAAAATAATCCTGCGGATACTTTTGCGCAAAGGCTTGGTTCAGGCCAAACAAGAGGCAAAAAAATAAAGCACCACGTATGTAACGGCTATGACTTTCCAAGGTTTATTTTACTTCAAATTTTAGCATAGACTTATCGCCTATAAAACCTTCTAGCACATCGCCAATGGCAACAGCACCAACGCCTGCGGGAGTTCCGGTATAAATTAAATCGCCCACTTTTAAGGTAAAATATTGAGAGATAAAACTGATGATTTTAGCAAAATCAAAAATCATGTCCTTGCTATTTCCGGCCTGAACCAATTGTCCGTTTTTAAGCAAAGAAAATTTGATATCAGTAAGATTGAGCTCTTGTACGGGAATAAAATCTCCGATGGGTGCAGAGCCATCAAAGCCTTTGGCTAGTTCCCAAGGCAAGCCTTTAGATTTGAGTTGAGCTTGCACATCGCGCGCGGTAAAGTCTATTCCTAGTCCGATTTCATTAAAATAATTAGCCGCAAATTTCTCTTGAATATTTTTGCCCACCTTAGCAATTTTGATAACCAATTCTAGCTCGTGGTGCACATCTTGGCTAAAAGCTGGCAAATAAAAATCTTCGCCGTTCTTTAACAATGCCGTGTCTGGCTTGGCAAATACCACAGGATTTTCTGGCACGGCATTACCCAATTCTTTGGCATGTTCGCTGTAATTTCTACCTATGCAAAATATTTTCATCGCTTAAATTGTAAGCTACAAAGTAAGGAAAAATATTTGGTAAATTGATTGAATGGCGGTTTGAGATTAAACCTTATTCAACTTTAGAAAACTGCTTATGGAGTTTGATATAGTTGTAAATAAAAGCATAACCAAAACACGCAACTAACAATAGCAAAGAACCTCTTTTATCTGAATATTGGAATTTTGTTAGAAATACACCTGTGGCAAATGCACTAAGAGCTAGTTTAAAAACTAATAGATTGTAGTGTTTAAACAATTTGTTTACCAATAGATATACGGCGATTGTTGCAAATAGTATATATTCTGAATTCATTTTATTAAAGATTACGAGTTTAATATCTTAAAACTTAATTATTTTTTCAGAACGAATATAACTTCCTTTTTCTTTTATCCAAACAAAATATACGCCGGGTGTAAAATCTGTAATATTGAGTTGATTGTTTTTAACAATACTGTACCGAAAAAAGATAAAGATTCCTCCCTGCGGTCGGAATGACACGCTGCCGCTAGTAAATACGGCAAATCAAATTGGCGGCCGAGGCCGTCAATTTGATTTGCCTTTCAGCTGAAAAAAATGTCATTTCGAGCGCAGCGAGAAACCTACCCATACCCGGTAAATTATCATTTTGACATTTTAATTAAAATTCAATACATTTGAAATTATTAATTTATCATGAAAGCAGTACTAATAAATGTCGAAAACAAATCGGATATAGCTTTTCTTGTAAGTTTGGCTAAAAAACTTGGTATGTCAGCAAAGCCGCTTTCTAGTGCGGATGTTGAGGATTGGCAATTTGCCAAGAGAATTGATGCTGGTATGAAAAGTAAGAATGTTAGCAGGTCTGAAGTAATGAAAGCTTTAGGAAAATGAAGGTAGACTTTAAAAAGTCTTTTCTTAAATAACTCAAAAAACTGAAAAACAAGTCACTCCAAAATGCAATTTATCAATCAATATTGCAGGTAGAATCTGCTGAAAACATATCTCAAGTCCATAATTTAAAAAAACTAAACGGGTTTGACCATCACTATAGGATTCGGGTTGGTGAATATAGAATTGGCTTGAAGATTTAAAAAGAGATTGTTTATTTTGTAGGATTTGAACACAGAAAAGATATTTATAAAGGCTTTCCATAAAATATCTTAGAATTTGAGTTCAAGACCTATTATCAGATTCTCTCTATTAAAATCGCTCCATTTAAAACTATTATCCTTTGTTATTTCTCTTATAAAGTGTTTCGACAGCTGCGGTTTAATTGAACCAAGTGTTAAGTGATGTGGTTCTAAAACATTACCCTTTTCAATAATTCCTTTACTTTCATTTTTTACAAACTCAACACCCACACAAAAATAGGGCTTTGTAATAACAATATTATTCGCAGATAGGTCTAACTCCACCAATTTATTTAGGACTTTGTTTTTTACAAAAAAACTTGAATTATTTAAAATCTTACCTGGCTTTTGAGTAATTGTATCAAATTCATAAACATTTATTCTAGCATGAGAGAAATTATTTTTAGAAAAATTATTAAGTAAAAAAGAAACACTTTTTAATATTGAAGGAAAGGTATCAGAATGAAAAAGCACGGCAATTTCTTGGCCGGGGTTCATAATAAAATACCTATTTGCTTTTTTATAAAAAACCCCAATTTTCATCCTATTCAATTTCTTAGATGAACTTACAATTAATGGTGACAAAGTATAGGTTTCTTGGACACCATCCCAAAAAGTGTGTAAGTTGATTTTATAAATTAATTCTGTTTTCAAACATAATCATAAATTGGTTAAATATCTCTCCCCAGTTTCTGATGGGATAGGTCCAGGGAGTGTAAATTAAACTGTGTCAAAGCCTTCCCAAGCCTCCTTTG
>JAUYMZ010000405.1 GCA_030699355.1 Bacteroidota bacterium
AGTTTTAATAATTCGTTCCAAGGCAGCCTAGATGAACTCAGAATTTGGAATGTTGTAAGAACAGCCTCTCAAATTTCTGATAATTTTAAAGATACCATAAGCCGAAATACTTCGGGTTTGGTAGATTATTATAACTTCGACCAAGGCATAGGTAATGGAAACAATACTGGATTAAATACATTAATTGATATTGCAGGAACCAACAATGGCGGTACTTTAAGCAATATGGCTTTAAATGGGTCGTCTAGTAATTGGGTTCGAACCTATAATATTACAGTAAATAGTCCAGGAAGTTTAATTGCATCCCAAAACAACTGTTCAACCATAGAGTTAAATTGGATTTTAAGCTCGCCACAGCCTACTGCTTTTTGTGATGCTTCTATAGAATGTGAGCCTGCTAATTTTAGGCAACAAGTTATTGCCGATGGGGTAATGATTGCCGAATATCCTTTTAATACTACTTCATGTGTATTAAATGTAAATCAAATTTATAATGGCTTAAGATTAGTTCGCGGGGTAGATTATAAATTTTATGTGCGTACAGCATACGTACCACCTTTGTTTAATTTTGTTAGGTATAGCAATGTTACCAACCCAGCAACGGGTAGGTTCAAGCCAAATCCTTTGCCTCCATCTGCTTTTACTGCTTCAGATAATAAGTGCGATGCCAGTGTAGATTTATCTTGGACATGGACCGAAGCCAACCCACAAAATGGCTTCCTAATTGAACGTGCCACTGATTCTTCTTTTGCAAATCCATTGCTTATACCAGTTTCGGCTGATAGACGCAGTTTTGCCAATATCGGATTATTGCGCGGTGTATCCTATTTATATCGCATACGTGCACGCAATGATTGTTTTAATGCAGGTGCACCAGATTCGATGTGGGCTGGCGAATCAGACACTATTCAGCCAGTTTTGGGTATTAGTCCGAACCCGCCACAACGAGCCACAAATATTCGCTTATTTCCAGATTCTATAAACAATGTTATTACCATCCGATGGAATGATAATTCTGATATTGAAGATAAATATACGGTTGAAAGGTCTTCTGCTAGCGGCGGATTTGCTAGTTTTGAAACCAATCCAAATGATACTGTTTACCACGATGATCAAGCTGCTGGTTGCGTTAATTATTTTTATACCGTTAAAGTTTTCTCTGGCTGCGCGCTAAGTGGCATCAGTTCTGTTGGTTTGAACCAAACTCGATTATCTCCCGATTTATCAAGAATCTTTGAAGAAAATAGTGTTTTTAGAGTAAAAGGTTCTAAAGGTTATTATTCAGACAGGATTGAACTGACATGGAACAATAGAAACCGCGGACAATTAAGTGCTTTTAGAATATTTCGCAAACTAGCTAGCTCAAACTCTGATTCAACTCTAATTAATATTGTTCCTGCTTCAACCGGATTATTCGTAGACAGAACAGCACAAGCAGGTTTAATGTATCGCTATTTTGTAATTGGCGAAGCACAGTGCGGTGGCATAACAACTTTCTCCAATATAACTTCAGATATCGGGTTTAGGAGTCCGGCTGGTGTAATCACTGGTGCCATAAGCTTTGATGGTGGTTTTGCTGTAGAAGGGGTGCGTGTATTGGCACAAAATACCAGTGGTATAAGAGGGAATTCTATAGCTTTTGATGGAGTAGATGATTATTTAATTACCCCACATCAAAGCTCACAAGATATAGGTAAAACCAATGCATTTACCATCGAAACTTGGTTCAATCCAATGGCCAAAAGAAGTTTTGTTTTGGTTTCAAAACGCGATACTTTAGAAGGTGGCTATGAGTTGCATTACGACAGTGCCAGTAACCAATTGGTGCTACACGTTGCCAATGCTACACAGCAGCAAAACCTGGTGGTTGATAGTCCGTTCTTTTCTTTTAGTTCCTACAATCAAATTACTGCTGTTTATGGTTCAGATTCTCTCAAACTTTTCGTAAATGGGGTTTTAGTGGGTGCTAATGCTAATGTAATTGGAAATATTGGCACTCCACAGACGCCTATTTATTTCGGTTCGAACCCAATAAATGGGGTATATGGAAAAGGTTATTTGGATGAGATTAGGATGTATAAAATCGCTAAAACCAATGCGCAAGTTATACAAGACTTTAACCGCAGTATTGAAAATAGCAATCCTAATTTATTTTTATATTACACGTTTGATGATAAGTTTAATGGGCTTACAGAAACGTACGACCAAAGTAATCTAAACTTGGTATTTAATGAGAACCATGCTTCCCTCATCAATGGAAGTAATTTCTCTGATAGTGTTCCTTCAAATAGTCAGTTAAATTTAGCAGCCTATACTAATGCCTTTGGTAGTTACGTATTAAACAATGTAAGGTATACAGGAACTGGGCAAAATTTTACAGTTGTGCCAGCATTAGGTATACACACATTTACTCCAAACAACCGAGTTTTATTTATAGGTGACGGAGCCCAAGTTGTAAGTAATATAGATTTTATAGATAACTCTAGTTTTGAGTTTACTGGGCGTGTTACCTATGCCGGAACTACTTGTCCGGCTAGTGGTGCAACAGTTTATATAGATAATATTCCAGCTATATTAAATGGTAAGCAAGTAATTGTAAACGATAGTGGTAAATTTAATGTGCAAGTTCCAATTGGTCCACATGTTGTGAGTTTAAGTATGCCTAGACATACTTTTAGCATGGGTAGTTTCCCTCCAACAGGAAACTATAATTTCTTGGGGCCGGTAAGTGCCAATTTTGTAGATTCTACCTTTTTAAAAGTAGTAGGTAGGGTTGTGGGTGGTAACCGCGAATTAAACAAAGCTCCTGGATTGGGCAGGTCTAAGAATAATATTGGTAAGGCGCAATTTACCCTCAATTCTACTGGTCAGCAAGGTTTGTCGGGTTGTTTTACCAAGCAAGTTTTTACCAATGATACCACAGGTGAATATGAAATTTATATGCTTCCTTTAAGGTATACTATAAATGGATTAAGATTGGTAAATAATCCAGACCCAACCTTGCTTACAAAATCAGAATTTAACAATCCGAATGTATTAGATTTAACTTCATCGCCTGGGCTGGTAACGATTTATGACACCCTGCGAACAGATTTATTTAGTAGGGCAGATAGCATTCAGTTTAATAGAAGATTAGACTTTAAATATTATGAAACACCGGAAATATTTCTAACGAAGGTGACTACCTCCTTTGATAGTTTAGTTAATAACTTTATTGGCGAGGAGGAAATAGTAATAAATAATTCTATTTCTATTCCAACACGTGATTTAAGTTATCCTGTGTTTAAGGAAGGGGTGTTTTATACCGGAAAATTAAAAGTAATTGAACAATATATTAATATAGATAAAGATAGTTCAGATGCTACAAGGAGGGATATTGTTCCTGTAATGGGTAAGTTTAGAATTTTTAATAATCTCGCAGAAACAGATGATGCATTTAGGGAAGTAATCACAGAAAAC
Organism: Bacteroidota bacterium; assembly: GCA_030699355.1. GTDB lineage: Bacteria > Bacteroidota > Bacteroidia > UKL13-3 > UKL13-3 > B1. The sequence goes on from JAUYMZ010000405.1 coordinate 3,460, forward strand.
GACTTTTATGAATATACCTTTAGGGGAGGTGGAGCGAATACATTAACAAATTCATTAATACCAGAATATAGTTATACTAAAAATCTTCAGATACAATTTATACCTAATGCCGGATTAACTGTAGAATACTTGCCAAATAAGATTGACCCAAATAGCAAATTTTATAGAGGTGTAGTTTTTGGTGCGGAGATTTCAAGTTCTGCTTTTACCTCAACGGGTCCAGCCTTAGTTGATTTTGTTTTAAGAGATCCTCCGGGTTCTGCAAGCAGCGCAACTTGGTCTGCAGGTAAATCATACACCACTGTAGATAGTTGGAATTCTACTAATTCATTTACTGGTGGTTTTGAAAGAAAATTAAGACTAGGGACCAAAGTAGATGCTTGTGTTTGTGTGCTTGGAATTGGAACAAGAAAAACCGCTGAAGTAAAAAATGACTTAACTTTTGGGTTACAAGTTGGTACATCTATTAGTAAGGATGGGGAAGTTGTTACTACTACTTCTAGTAATAAATCATTGTCTACTGGTGGAGATCCAGGAAGTGTGGGTGCTGGTGCAGATATATATTATGGTAAGGCTCAAAATTTAATTTTTGGTTTTACCAATGAGGTAAAACTTATAGATACTGCAACTTGTAGGATATTAGACAATACAATTGGCTCACAAATTTGTTTTGGTCCTGAAATAAATGGACATAGAATAGGTAAGGTAAATGGAATGTTTCTAGTTCCTGGTTCAGTTGCCACTACTTTTGCTTATACCCAAAATGAAATCTTAGATATTATTATTCCGGATTTAGAATTGTTAAGGAATAATTTGCTAATTTCTGGTGCTTTAAATGCTCGCGGTCAAAGAAAGTATACTCCAATTTTTAATGATCCAAATGATCTAGATTTTGCTCGTAAATTTGGTTCAAACAATGATGATCCCATATGGGGTGAAGCTCGATCTACTAATACCCCTTTTGTACGCGAATTACAAGATACTTTTGGGGCTAGCTATCTATTTTGGCCTGGGTATAAATTTGAAGCAGATTCTATAAGATATTATAATACGCAGATTCAATTATGGAAAAAAGCAATTGCCAGAAATGAAGAGGAAAAATTTAAATCTTTAAGTCGTGTTGCTGCCCTAGGGGGCTCAAATATTAGTATTGGTAAAGCAGTCTACACCGAAGATTTTTCTTCTCAAGTAGATCAAACTTATACAGAAAGTTATGAGTTAACTTTTGGTCAAGAATTAGCTATTGCATTTGGTTTTGCTGCCAATAATACGGGCTTTCAAAATACGCTTACCGCAAGTTTTGAACAAGTGCGTGGCAAGTCTAAATCATCTACCACCAGCGCTGTAAATACTTTTGGTTATACGCTTCAAGATGGGGATGATGGCGACTTAATCACGGTAGACATTGTTGACCCAAAAAGTGGTAACGGACATGTGTTTAAATTAAAAGCAGGTAGAACTTCTTGCCCTTACGAAGGCGAGCAGCGTAGTTTGTTTTACGACCCTAATAATGATACTATAACAGCCACTACCCTTTTAGAGGAAGGTGTAATTTTGCAGAATGCCACGGCCCAAAATGATAAGCCTGTTATCAGTGTTCAGCAAAGTTCTATTTTCAATATTCCTTCAGAGGAAGAAGCTGTTTTTGTATTGGAGTTAGGTAATTTAAGCGAAGGCAGACAAGACAGAACTTATGCCCTAAAAATAAATGAAGCAAGCAATCCGTTTGGGGCCATTATAAAGGTTGATGGTTTAAGTCCAAACCGTGAGTTCGACGTACCTTTTGGTACTACCTTGCAAAAAACACTTACCTTAAAACGTGGCCCATTAAACTACGATTACGATAACATCCAACTAATATTATCTTCCCCATGCGATGGAGACATATTTGATACGGTAAGCATAAGCGCTAAGTTTTTGCCAACGTGTACGGGTGTAAATTTAAAATCGCCAGATGACAGATGGGTTTTAAACAATTCTTTT
>JAUYMZ010000420.1 GCA_030699355.1 Bacteroidota bacterium
GGAAATTAAAAAAATGTCGAACACTGAACACCGAATGTTGAATTTCGAAGGAACAAAAGCCAGCTGCCAGAAGCCAGAGGCCTTTGTTAACCGAAGCTTTAGCGTAGGATACCAGAAGCAAAAAATTTCGAAGGAACAAAAAGCCAGCTGCCAGAGGCCAGATGCAAAAAAAATTAATTTTGAAAAGGTTTGTTTATGGTCAAAATACGTTAAATTTGAATTATAACTCAGATGACGAATAAAATAAAATATTGGATGATTTATCGGACTACGATTTAGAGACAGCAGTTGCCATGTTAGATAGCAAAAGATATCTTTATGTAGGATTTATGTGTCATCAAACCATTGAAAAAGCCTTTAAGGCCTATTTTACAAAAATGAATCCCGACTCGGTTCCATTTTCGCATAGCCTTTCCTATATTGCTAAAAGAGCGGGGTTCTATGAAATGTTAAATGAATCGCAAAAAGATTTTATTGATACCATTGAACCTTTAAACATTGAAACTCGTTACCCTTCACACAAAGAAAAACTGCTACGAAATCTCAGCTTTGAGAGATGTGAGGAGTTGATTCAAAAAACAAATGAATTACAAAAATGGATAAAATTGAAGCTTTAAATAAAGTAAAACAATATCATCAATTACTAGGCAAACATATGCAGTTTGAAACAATGTATTTGTTTGGTTCATATGCGAAAAATTCAACCCATGAGGACAGTGATATAGATGTAGCCGTAATTGTAAATAATTTAGATATGGACTTCTTTGACGTAAATCCTTTACTCTGGAAACTCCGAAGAGAAATAGATGATAGAATTGAACCAATACTCATAGATAGCGCGCATGACAATTCAGGTTTTATAAACGAAATCCGAAAACATGGTATTGAGATTCACTCTTAATACTAAATTGTATTCTGGACAATCATAAGTAAGTATAATGATTGATTGGTATCATTGTTAATGCGTTTATGCGTTTATGCGTTTATGCGTTTAACTGTTTGTAGGTTTGTAGGTTTGTAGGTTGGTGGGTTTGGCTCCGCATAGAACCAAATTGCTTCTAAAAAAGGGGCGTTAGCCCTGATATCTCAGTAGCATAAAATGCACAAGCATGATTATTAAGAGGGGCGTTAGCCCTGACATCTATTAACACTCAAATTTTTCATTGAAGAAATTAATTTGCGCAACAATTAGATGTCAGGGCTAAAGCCCCTTTTG
>JAUYMZ010000435.1 GCA_030699355.1 Bacteroidota bacterium
TGAAATAAATTTTGTTACCCCAGGTTATTTCTGGCGTGTGAGATTATTACACATTCCTACTGCACAGGATATGGAGTTTAACTTAGATAACTTCCACATAGAAAACCTTACCCAAGATTCTGCCAGCAAATGCCATGCAGCAGTAATATCTGCCACTGATTATTCCCCGTTTGGTGCACCGCTGGCGGGGAGGACTTATCAGGCGAATGAGTATAGATTCGGCTTCAATGGCAAAGAGAAAGATAACGAGACTTTTGGGGATGGGAACATATACGATTATGGTTTTAGGGTTTATGACCCAAGAAAGGCAAAGTTTTTAAGTGTAGACCCTTTAACAAAATCATATCCTTGGTATACTCCTTATCAGTTTGCGGGTAATATGCCTATAGCTGCTATAGATTTAGATGGATTGGAAGAATATTTAGTAATAAGGTGGTACGACAATCAGAATCTTTTATCAACAACAATTGTGAAGGTTCCTATTGCAAACCAAATTCCTGGATTAATGGGAACTATTTATGTGGAACTAGATGTAAATAATAATAGGGATTTAAATACATTCAAACAATTTACAAAGAATAATAGTTCAAACGATAAAGTTGTTGAAAGTCGCATTAAATGGGATAAAGTAACCAATACAACTACCGGGTCAATTTTCGTTGGTAATTACGAAAATGGAAATAGGCCATACGAACAGAATATTGTGGATGACCAAGCAAATAAAAACAAGAAGATAATAGCTAGCGATGACCCAGAAAATGCCACAAGACAACCTATATCTGCTATGATTTCATCAAAAACTCCAGTGAAGGTATTTTTTGATAATAATAAATTTAATTTAGGTGATGTAGAAAAGAAGGCATTAAAAAAAGTTGCGAATGTACTTAAAGCTTATCCATCACTAACAGCCACAATAACAGGTAATACAGATAATAATAACAATTCTGAATATAATTTAACATTGGGAAATAATCGGGCAAAAGCGGTAAGTAATTATTTAACTGCAACCGAAGGGGTATTAAATAGTTTAACAATTGAGTCAAATGGTGATACCGCTCCCTCTGCGACTAATGCTACATCCGCTGGAAGGGCGGAAAATAGAAACACCCAAGTAAAAATAAATTATCCTCAAAAAGGTCAATAACATGAAAAATAATATATTTCTTTTTTTTAGTTTAATACTAACTTCAAAAACAAATGGTCAGGTAAAAGATTCAACTTACTGTTTTAAAAGAGATTCATCGAATAGTTATGTTGAGTATTGTTATACTTCAACTAAACAACTAAAATATACAATTTTTAAGACTAATAACCACAGAAATGTAATAAATTTTTATCCGAATGGGCAAATAAAATCGCAAGGCATGACTATAAATTTAAACCCAGCAGGTTATTATTTATCTTTTTTTGAAAATGGAATTATCCAATGTGAGGGATATTATACAATAATAAAATCCAAATATAGACTAAATTCAAAGGTACTAAGCGAATATATTGATGATAATGGATTTATTGATAGCGGTGATACCTCCATTATGGTAGTTGAGAATTCCGAATATAAAATACCACAAGAAGGTGTTTGGAAATACTATTATAGTTCGGGGAAATTACGTCAATTATGTATCTATAAAAAACATAAAATGCTTTTTTTTAACAATAAGCAAATAAAAGAAGGTGTCTGGGAATTTTATAATGAGGAAGGTAAACTCATTAGAAAAACCCATTATAAAAATGATAAAATATTGAAAATTGAACTTTTCTGATTTAATAGGCTCGAATTTGATAATGTGCAATAAGGTGTGCGAAAATGCCACCTCTGCCAATTATAAGTACGAATATTTTAGATGCTATTGTTCTCACCCAGTTATAGAAAAAGCTGTCTCACAAAAAAGTGGACAGCCTCTTAAATTTATTAGTGCAACAAACCTTCATCAGCAAAACTAAAGTAACAACCCTGCCCTATAATCACATGATCAAATAATGAAATATCCATATGTTTA
>JAUYMZ010000357.1 GCA_030699355.1 Bacteroidota bacterium
CATTCTTTAGTCTATATTTAAACAACTCAACAGGATTAAATTTTGAAGAATTAATTGGATTTATCGAGCTTGTTCCCTGTAAGGTATTATAATTTGAATATGGTTTTTTCGATTTATCCTCTATTGACTTTTCAGTATTTATAAAATCAATACATACATCAGACCCAACGCCTGCATCAATATTTAAAGGAAAGGGGCCTGTTGCATTTGTATAATCTATATTTGGTATTGTAGAAGAAAAAATCCATTGGTTAAAATCGGTGTTGGTTTGGTATAATTTAATATCAATTCCACTTGTTGAGCCAAATTTATTATCTCTGGACTGTGTAAATGGAATTCCATGAGTACTTCCTGAACTTCTAAGGTATTCATAATTTAAAAAAATGCCAATTGAGGAATTGGAAACATCATTACAATAAGCATTTGAAATAGACATATCACCACCTAGCCAAATTCCTAAACCGCCTTGGCATGTATTTTTGTATATACTTGTAAAAAATGCTTCGTCTGCCAAAATACTGCAATTTCTCCAATCATTTTTATTGTCACTTATAACAATATTGCTTAGTATGTTAAGCCTATTTGATCTAGTTGTTTGAATTCCTCGATAATTTGGGTCTGAAGTAGTAACATAGTTTATTACATTATTTTCTATGACAGTTTTGTTATCTAAAATTCCCTGATGCGGCCTTGGCCCCAAACCACTGTAATCTGTATTCCATCCTGCCACATTATTAATTTTTATGCCATTTCCGATATTATTCATTATATTATTGGCAATTGAAAGTCTTGAATAACTACTTCCTGCCGATGGAAGACCAAATTCACTGACACAAATGCCAGTTGCATAAGTATGGTTGTCAATTTTATTATACCCAATAATTATATTGGTTTTTGGATCTGCATTTGATGATAAGTCAATACCCACCCAATTGCAAAAATCTAAATGATTACCTTTTAAAGGATCATTCATATCGCCAATTATGACATTACACCCATCATTATATAGGTAATGTATTCCATATTCTTTGCTACCATACAAATGATTAGATTGAATTTCACTATTTATCCAGTTTTCTAGTCTTATAGGTTGTTGTACCGAGGTGAACAAATTGTTTTTTATGTCAATTTGTTTCTGTGCAATCCTTTTAGCATCACCGCTTATTCCATATACTTTTTGCATAAGGAAGTTGCAGTTGTTTATGGTTGCATTAGTTTTTTCAATTTTTACTGCAATTTGTCCAAAAGAGAAATTACAATTATTTCCAACAATGGTGTTGTTTACTCCATCAATTAATTTTAATTGGGTATTGGTTCTATTTAAGTTATCCGACCAGCCGTTATTACTACCCAAAAATGGATCTTTTAAAACCAAATCCCCAAGAAAATCACAATTATGTAAATCAATGTTTCCTCCCTCGTAATTAGTTAATCTAATATCATCCTGATTTGCTTTAAATAATGTGTTACCATGCACTGTCAGTCTGAAGTCTAATCCACTTCCCGAAATACCCGTTAAAGCATCTTGGATAATTGAATTTTGTCCAATTGAATTGTTTGTTGTGGTTAAATTTGCATTGTCGTTTAATGTAATTCCTTTCCACATAACGGCACAATCTACAGATTTTAAGGTAGTGTTTTCCAAAATTACGCGAGCGCTATTTCCTATTACCATATCTGCATTATCCACAAATTCAAAAACCATGTTTTTTATGGTTACCTGAGTAAATACTCCTGGAGTGCTTGATATAAAATGAAGAAAATCTTTTACCTTAACAGGGTTAATTGTATTTCCAAACGGATTGTTTAATGGTTCCCAAATATGAGTTCCCGATTGAACCAAATAATTATTTATATCATAAATCATTTCATTATTTAAAAGGTCATCATAGTTCGTTCCATCTAACTGGTCGGGAAGAAAATAATTATTAAACCCTGGTAAGGAAATTTGACTATTTATATCTAATAAATCTGTATTCTGGTCAATACCAATCATATCATTGCCCGAAGTGATATAAACAAGTCCGTTATATGCCCTCTCTATTTGACCTGCACCATAAATTTGTGTTCCACTTATTAAATTTGGTGGATTGTTATTTCCCAAATCTTTAACGTATATACCATCTAAACTCCTATAATTTCCTCCTGAACCTGCATAAAGTTTTGTTGCATCGTTATTAAACTCTATTCCTGTTTTAAAAATAGAAGTTGAATTTGGAAGGGTGAAGGCTGAAATGAGATTTGGGTTATTCCCATTTGCATCAAGACTAAACGCATAAATATCTCCATTTAGTCCTCCACCCCAAGCAATTTTAGACCCATCAGGAGATAGGTCTAATTCAAAATCGGGAGCAGAATAACTGTTACTTGTTGAGGTTAAAAGAGTATTACCAGGCAAAACAACTCCATTTGGGTAGCTTGGGTTTGGATTCATTATTGTGAATTTGACTAAATTAGTATTATAGTTAGTGCCATAGGCATAATACAAGTATCTTTCATTTGAATTTACAACATTTCCAATTGCTAATGCACCACCTGTAGCAACAACTCCATGAAGCATATAAAACGGTGTTGAAATTGTTAAACCCCAAGTATCCCTATTTACATCCACTATTACATATTGAAGACTACCATAAACCGGTGGATAGTGATATTCATAAAACACATAATATTTGTTGTGGCAGGGGTCATTATTAAAAAATGGAACTATTGAAACCTCCTGAATATTAAATGAAGATAAACTGGAAATAGCATTATTTAATCGGTCATAAATTGTATTGCCATTGATATAAAACTGTACATCTCCATTTATATCATATATACCATTGGCAGCGCCTGTTTGTCCGTTACTTAGTGGAATTGATGTAGGTGTGGTATTGGTCATATCATATTCATATGAATTAATATACCATTTTTTTAATTGTGTTTGAGCGTTTGCCGATAATGATAAAATTATGAACAAAAATAAAATGTGTGGGGGGGGGGTGTTTTTCATAAAACAATGATAAAAAAATATTTATTGATTATCAAGCAAATAGTTTAATTAACGTAAAATTAATAGGCGCTTTTTAGAAACAGTTTTTTTAACATTGATTCAAATAATCCTTTTTAAAACTGAGTGAAAATCCACTCTATAAATGTTTAATTCGAAAAATTACACAAGAAACTTTTGATTTTATTCCTCTGCTGCTTGAGAAAATCTCAGAACAAATAAAGAATCTCTTGCTTCATCCCAGACAGCAGTAATTTTATTTTCATTATAGCCATTCGAAATTCAGCATTCGGTGTTCAACATTTATAGAGCATGGTTTTAAGCTAAACCAAACCCCCAAACTATTAAACGCATAAACGATTAAACTCCTAAACAAAAAAATCTTCCCTCCACCACAAATCCCCTTTCGAATTTCGGATTTTGTATTTCGAATTTTGTATTTTCAAAAACTTCCCTAAGTTTGCCCCGTCTTTAGGGGTGCCTACTTTGTGCAAACAAAGGAAGCTGAGATCAAACCCTCGGAACCTGAACAGGATAATGCCTGCGAAGGAAAAAGAAAGCTACTTTAGCTAAACAGCGCTGTCTCATTTACGAGGGCTTTAGTAGCACATTTTTGGGTATATGCCTTTCCGGGTAAAACAACATCGTTCAACAAGCCACCTCTGCTTGTTGGTTTTGTTAAACATTATCCGAAAAAAAATGAAAAAACAGTTTTTAGTATTAGCCTCTTTTGCTTGTCTCTCAAGCATCACTTGGGCTCAAACCGACACTATTTCTAGCAAAAGAAATTTACAAGATGTAGTAATTTCTGCCATTCAAGCTAAACAAAGAACGCCGGTTACTTTTTCTACGCTAGATAAAAAGCGTATTCAACAATTGTATTATGGGTCAGATATTCCTACACTATTACAAGTTACGCCTTCTGTAAATGCATACAGCGATAACGGAACAGGCATTGGCTATAGCTTCTTTCGCCTGCGTGGCATGGATCAAACCCGCATAAACACTACAGTTAACGGCATACCCGTAAACGATCCCGAAAATCAAGGTGTATTCTTTAACAACTTTGCAGATTTGGCCAGCAGTGCAGAGCAAATTCAGGTACAACGTGGTATTGGTACTTCTACCAACGGAACCTCTGCTTTTGGTGGTAGCATAAACATCCAAACCAAACACTTATCTGCCAAGCCAAGTGCTCAGGTTTCATTGGGCATAGGCTCTTTTGGTTCAAGCCGATTAACAGCCGAAGTGCAAACCGGATTATTAGATAGACATTGGATGTTCTACGGAAGAATTGGTCAGGTAAAAACCAATGGGTTCAGACAAAATGCTGGCGCGCAAGTGCAATCGTATCATTTTAGTTTGGGATATGTTAAGAATAAATCGGTATTAAAGTTTAACTTCTTTGGTGGCAACGCTCAAAGCGAGTTGGCATATTTGGGTCTAGATAGAAACACCTTTAACACAAATCCAAGAAGCAACTCATTTACACACGGCGAAACCGATGCATTTAATCAGTATTTTAATCAGGTGCAATACAGCTACGATTTAGGTCGCGGACAAACCCTCAGCGCTTCGGCGTATTATGTTAGGGGCGGCGCACCAAAATTTCAGTTTTTAGCAGAAGGTTGGTACACTTTCGATGCCCTAAATATGGCCAATACGCCTTACTACGTAAACGCACCGGGAGATACCACGTTTAGTCCGGGTAATGTAATGACTTCTTACCGCCTAAAGCAGCAGTTTATGGGAGCTTTTGCCAATTACCAACTTACCAGAGGCAAGCTAGATTTTGTAACGGGCATTCATGTAAATCAGTTTCAATCGGATCATTTTATGGAAGTAAATTGGGCCAATTATGTGCCTGCAGCTTTCAAGCAAAATCACCAAGTTTATTTTAATACAGGCTTTAAAAACGAAGCCAGTGTTTTTGCCAAAGTTAATTATGTATTCACCAATAAATTATCTGTTTTTTCTGATGTTCAAGTAAGGCAAACCAGCTTTAAATACAGAGGCCGCGACATGGAGTTTAGAAAAGAATATGGCCAAGTAGAAGACATGAACTGGCTATTCGTTAACCCCAGAGTTGGCGCTAGGTTCGGCCTGAACCGATTTGTTTCTCTGTATGCCATGGCGGGAATGAGCATGCGTGAACCAACGCGTTTTGATTACCTACAAGATGATTTTGCTCCACGTGATGTGAAGCAAAATGAAATTAAACCTGAGCAAGTGGTAAATGTAGAATTTGGAACCGAGTTAAGCGGTTTTGTAAACGGTAAAATTAATGTGTATGCCATGGAGTTTCAGAACCAAATTGTAGGCACAGGTGCTCTTAATAATTTTGGTTACCCCGTTACCGGAAACGTTGGCAGAAGCTACCGCCGCGGAGTTGAAATAGACCTCAAAAAACAAATAGGAAATTACCTTAACATTTGGGTAAGCTCTGCATTTAGCAGCAATAAAATAGAGCAATTTACGCAAACCTATTCTGATGAAGTTTCTGGTCTTCCTGTATCGCAAACCTATACCAACAAAGATTTAGGTTTTAGTCCAAACCAAATACACAATATTGGCATAGAAAGCTTTGTTTGGAAAAAACGCATCAGTACAGGATTATCATTTCGCCATGTAGGCATGCAATATTTAGACAATACCAGCAACAAAGATTTATCCTTACCAGCATTTAACGTATTAGATTTTCAACTTGGCCTAAACCCATCATCCTTTAGAATTAAAGGCTTGCCACAAATTTCTTTACGTGTTAATAATATCTTGGATGCCAAATACGCGCCATCGGGCAGTTTGGGTGGTTGGAATACGATAAATAATGCAGAACAAAGAGGGCAATTTGCCTTGTTTTTACCCAATGCCGGAATCAATTATTTCTGCACGGCCACCTGGGTATTTTAATATAAACAAATTATTGGTTATTGGTATTATTGCGGTTTTCGTTATATTATTTGTAGAGACGCACGGCCGTGCGTCTCTACAAATCAACGGCCGTGCGTCTCTACAAATCAACGGCCGTGCGTCTCTACAAATCAACGGTCGTGCGCATCTACCAATACATCGGCCGCACATATATTAATCTGCAACTACCAGCAAAGACGCACGGCCGTGCGTCTCTACAAATCAACGGCCGTGCGTCTCTACAAATCAACGGTCGTGCGCATCTACCAATACATCGGTCGCACATATATTAATCTGCAACTACCAGCAAAGACGCACGGCCGTGCGTCTCTACCAATCAACGGTCGTGCGCATCTACCAATACATCGGTCGCACATATATTAATCTGCAACTACCAGCAACAAACTTTTAATAGGGTTGCTTGAGAAATCAATTTGTTTGAGAATATTATCTGCCACATAGCGCTGTGGGGCGTTCACCTCAATGAGGTTTTGCAATACTTTTACTGCGTTTTCTTCATCTCCCACTTTTAAGTAGGCCAATGCTAAATACCACCTACTCATTTGTACCAATTCAAACTTTTTAAATAACTGCGATGATTCGTCGAAGTGAGAAATAGCTAAATTGGCAAAATCTGATTTTAAATAACAAAATCCCAAATAGAAATTATATAAAGCTTCATCTTTGGTTTCTGGTTCAAAACGTTGAAAGGCTTCTATGGCAAGCGTATACTCGCCTTCATCATACAATTTCATGGCTTGCGCCTGCATACTCACTGTATCTACAAATCCAGTATCAGTGGTCCAATAATTCATGCAAGGCTTAATATTAGCATCATAAATTTTTACCATTTCATCTTCAGGCGCTTTCACAGATTCTGTTATAATCCATGAGCCCAAAAATGTGGTAACAACCATTACTGATATGCTGAGTGTTTTTATCAACCTGCCTTAATTAGAATTCCAAAATTAAGGTACTACATGTTTGTGAGAATAAAAATTACACCAATTAACCCTTTTACAAGGTTAGTGGGGGATTTGCCATGTTTTGTGTCAAATTAGGAATTTAATGCGACAATTTACTTAAAATGTATACTTTATTCCATTTAAACAGCAAAAGCAACCAACAACTTTATTTAAATTTTATACACAAATGCAAGGAAGCGGCAATTCAATTTGTTTGATAGGTACAAATGCACCTACATTTGCATAATTTATACCAACAACAAACAATCCCATGCCAAAAGACAGTAGCATACATTCGGTTCTTATTATTGGAAGCGGTCCCATCGTAATTGGGCAGGCCTGCGAATTTGATTACAGCGGTAGTCAAGCAGCCCGCTCTCTCAAAGAAGAAGGAATTAAAGTAATTCTTATTAATAGCAATCCTGCTACTATCATGACCGACCCTGTTACAGCCGATCATGTGTATTTGTTGCCACTGAAGCCAGATTCTATCGAAAAGATTTTGCAAGAGCATCAAATAGACGCGGTGCTACCAACCATGGGTGGTCAAACCGCTCTGAACCTAGCCATAGAATGCGACGAAATGGGCTTGTGGAAGAAGTATAATGTGCGCATGATTGGGGTAGATATTGCTGCCATTGATACTACAGAAAATAGAGAGAAGTTCCGCCAAAAAATGATTGATATTGGCGTGCCAGTAGCTGATTCTAAAGTAGCAAATTCGTTTTTAGAGGGAAAAGAAATTGCCCAAAAAATTGGCTTTCCTTTGGTAATTCGTCCGAGCTACACCCTTGGCGGCTCGGGTGGCGGTTTTGTTTGGGTAAAAGAAGAACTTGATGCCGCCTTACAACGTGGTTTATCAGCCTCACCAACACATGAAGTATTAGTAGAAAAAGCCGTTTTTGGTTGGAAAGAATATGAGCTAGAACTCCTCCGCGATCAAAACGATAGCGTGGCGATTATCTGTACCATAGAAAATTTCGACCCAATGGGCATTCATACAGGTGATTCTATAACAGTAGCGCCTGCCATGACATTAAGCGATACGGTGTTTCAACGCATGCGTACCATGGCTATACACATGATGCGCTCCATCGGTAATTTTGCAGGAGGTTGTAATGTGCAGTTTGCCGTAAACCCAGAAGATGAAGCCATTATTTCGGTAGAAATTAACCCGCGTGTTTCGCGTTCATCGGCTTTGGCAAGTAAGGCTACCGGCTATCCTATTGCAAAAATTGCCGCTAAATTGGCTATTGGCTACCATTTAGATGAACTTAAAAATCCGGTTACAAAAACCACTTCGGCCTATTTTGAGCCAGCTATCGATTATGTAATTGTAAAAATACCTCGCTGGAACTTCGATAAATTTAAAGGAGCAAACAAAACCCTAGGCTTGCAAATGAAATCTGTGGGTGAGGTAATGGGTATTGGAAGAACCTTTATTGAAGCGCTACAAAAAGCAACACAAAGCTTAGAAATAAAACGCAATGGTTTAGGTGCAGATGGCTACCAACAAAGGCGCTTAGAAGACATTGTAGAAAAACTTAAAAACCCAAGTTGGGATAGAATTTTTGCAGTTAAAGATGCCTTAAGTTTGGGTATGCCTATTTCATCGCTCGAAAAAATTACCCGCATAGACCGTTGGTTCTTAACCCAAATAAACGACATGGTGCGCTTAGAAAGCGATACCAAACGTTTTAACTTAAATACTTTGCCCAAAGAAATGATGGTAGAGTTAAAACAAAAAGGGTACAGCGATATTCAAATTGCTTACTTGTTAGGTGGAGATACCACCGAAGATGAAGTTTGGGATTTGAGAAAATTGATGGGTATTCACCGCATTTATAAAATGGTAGATACGTGCGCGGCAGAGTTTCCTTCGCCTACCAATTATTTTTACTCAAGCTTCGATGGCGAAAACGAAAGCATCCCTAGCGAGCGTAAAAAAGTTATCGTGCTAGGCTCTGGTCCGAACCGAATTGGACAAGGGATAGAATTTGACTACAGCTGTGTGCACGGACTATTGGCTTCAAAAGAATCTGGGTTCGAAGCCATCATGATTAACTGCAATCCTGAAACGGTGAGTACCGATTTTGATATGGCTGATAAATTGTACTTTGAGCCTGTTTTCTGGGAAGCTCTGCGCGAGATTGTGGAGCTAGAAAAACCTATGGGTGTTATTGTTCAATTGGGCGGACAAACAGCATTAAAACTTGCTAGAAAATTGGAGGCCATGGGTGTTAAAATCATAGGAACCAGCTTTGCCAATATGGATATTTCTGAAGACCGTGGAAGCTTCTCAGATTTATTAAAAGAACTAGATATTCCTTACCCAGATTATGGCGTTGCCGAAGATGCAGATGAAGCCATTGTGGTGGCCAATCGTGTGGGTTATCCGGTTTTGGTTCGACCAAGTTATGTATTGGGCGGACAAGGAATGAAGATTGTGATAAACGACGAAGATTTAGAGCAAGCAGTAATAGAATTATTAGGAGATTTGCCGGGCAACCGCGTACTCATAGACCATTTCTTAGATAGAGCCGAAGAAGCAGAGATAGATTTAATTTGCGATGGCGAAGATGCCCACGTAATTGGCATGATGGAACACATAGAGCCAGCAGGTATCCACAGTGGAGATAGTAGTGCCGTATTACCACCTTTCGGTCTGAGCCAAAAAGTGCAGGACACCATGGAAGAATATGCCAGAAAATTGGCGATTAAAATGAATATTTCGGGTTTATTGAATATTCAGTTTGCCATAAAAAATGAGAAGGTTTATGTAATAGAAGCCAACCCAAGGGCCAGTAGAACCGTACCTTTTATAGCCAAAGCATACCAAATTCCATACATAAACATTGCCACTAAAATAATGTTGGGTGTAAACAAGCTTAGCGACTTTACCTTTGAGCGTAAGTTGGTTGGTTATGCCATTAAAGAACCTGTTTTTTCATACGAAAAATTCCCAGAAGTTAAGAAAGAATTGGGTCCAGAAATGAAATCTACAGGAGAGGCAATTAGGTTCATAAAAGACTTGCAGGACCCTTACTTTAGGCAATTATACAAAGAAAAGAGTATGTACCTAAGCAAATAAAGGCTTAGGTATTTACTCAAATAAATGATCTGGTTCTGGCACTTTAAATACAAGTTTATTGGTGCCAAAAAAATTCAAAAAGATATTAATGAAAATGGCCAATATGTTTGAAACTAAAGGGCCATTTTCATTTAAATAAACGGCTAAATGAGCAAACTCCAAATTTTGAGCTATCGCAGCAAAATAGGTATTGGGGTGTATAAAATGATCCATTACAAAATTTACTAGCAAGTAAACAATAAAGGTAACGGCATAAACCATTACGTATTTCAATAAATACTTCTCGTCTTCCTCGGTTTGGTCTATGTAAGTCCAGAATTTATTGAGGGTGAACCCAACAAAAAAGCCCATAATATAGCCAATGGCCTTAGATATTAAATTGAGCGCTGGGTATTGTAAAGAGATTAACCAGAAAACTCCTAAACTAACGCCTGCACTGGTTGCACCAACGATTCCAAATTTAAGAAATTTGCGCATGGTTGGATATTGCCGCAGCCACATCCTAAAAGTTTGTATTTGGTGAAGTACCATTAGGCCTCAAAAATAATCGATTTTTCCTTCATCCGATTATAGCAAATCAAAATTTATTCTTAACTTAAATAAGTTCATTGTCGGCAAAGCTGTAATAACCCTTTTGGCCTATTATAATATGATCACTGATGGTAATATCTAAAAAGCGCGCACCCTCTCTTAGTTTTTTGGTAATGTCTATATCTTGCTGACTAGGCAATAGGTTTCCAGAAGGGTGGTTATGACAAAGGATAATGCTGCTAGCTAATTGGTCGAGCGCCAATTTAAAAATAATTTTGGGATCAACCACAGTGCCGGCCACGCCCCCAATGCTAACTCGTTTTTTACCCAAAACAATATTGTTTCTATTGAGCAGAAGAATCCAAAATTCTTCATGCCGATAATCTTCCATAAAGGGTTCGAAATAATGGTAAGCTTCTTTACTGCAAGTGATTTTGGTGATTTTTCTAGCTTCCTCATCGCGTTTTCTTCTACCCAACTCCAACGCTGCGTTAAGCGTAATGGCTTTGGTGCTTCCAATACCGTGAATGCTGGTGAGTTCTGCCAGCGACATTCGGCTAAGTTCTGTAAGATTTTGATTGGCATGATTAAAAATATCATGACCCAATTGCAGGGCAGAAGCTTTTTTATTACCACTGCCAATTAAAATGGCTAGCAGTTCGGCAGCACTTAGTGCTGAGGCGCCATGTGCGCGCATTTTCTCTCTGGGTCTTTCGTCTTCTGCTAATTGTTTTATGCCAAGTGCAGGGGCATTGTTTGTATGTTCCATTATTCAAAAGTATTGGCAAGAGAGGAAAGATGCAAGCCAGCCAAGAAATGAAATCAGGGAAATAGGATAAACAAAAAAAGCCGCCTCAAAGGGCAGCTTTTTTAATATAGTTGAAAGAAATTACTTCTTTTTGCTTGTTTTCTTAACAGCAGCCGTAGGAGCAGCTTTCTTTTTAACCTCAACGGCCATACCTACTTTGGCTACCACTTTGGCTAATTTTGATTTTTGGTTAGCTGCTTTATTCTTGTGAATAATGCTTCGCTTGGCCAATTTATCTAACATTGAACTTACTTCTTTAAGTAAAGTTTCTGCTTCACTTTTAACAGTGCTTTCGCGTAAGCGCTTAGCTAAAGTACGCGTAGTTTTAGCTTGGTAACGGTTACGTAAACGCTTTGTAGCGCTATTTCTGATTCTCTTTTTTGCTGAACTATGGTTTGCCATTTTCTAATACTTTTCTTTTTCAATGCCCTTTTATACTGTCTTAAAGGGAGGGCAAATATAGACCTTTCTAAATAAAATCAAAAGCCCAAATAAAAATTATCCTCAAACTGAGAAACTTTCTCCACAACTACATGTACGTGAGGCATTTGGATTGTTGAAAGTAAATCCTTTTCCATTTAGGCCATCTGTAAAGTCTAATTCGGTGCCAAACAGATAAAGAACTGAGCGCTTGTCTGTTACTAATTTTACACCGTTATCATCAAAAATTTCGTCTCCGGTTTTGGCTTGGTTATCAAAGTCTAATTTGTACGATAATCCAGAGCATCCGCCACTTTCTACACCTACTCTTAAAAAGTAAGAATTGT
>JAUYMZ010000436.1 GCA_030699355.1 Bacteroidota bacterium
TTGCCATAGTTATGTGCAAAGCGAAATTAATATGCTTATGCACGTGGCAGATAGTATGGGCTTTATTGTAAATACCTTTACCCATATTTTAGAAGGATATAAAGTGGCAGATAAAATGAAAAAACATGGAGCAAGCGCTTCTACCTTTGCCGATTGGTGGGCTTATAAATTTGAGGTAATAGATGCCATTCCACAAAATGCAGGTATATTAAATGAAATGGGTGTGGTAACTGCCATCAATAGCGATGATGCAGAAATGGGCAGAAGGCTGAACCAAGAAGCAGCAAAAATAATTAAATATGCAGGCATAAGCGAAATGGATGCTTGGAAAATGGTTACCCTAAACCCAGCTAAAATGCTGCACTTAGATAAACAAACTGGCAGTATTAAAGTGGGCAAAGATGCCGATTTAGTGTTATGGTCGCACATGCCTTTAAGCATTGATGCCAGAGCCATGTACACCCTTGTAGATGGAGTAATTTATTTTGATAGAGAAAAAGACAAAGAAACCCAACAAGCCATTCAAGCAGAGCGCAGCAGATTAATTCAAAAGATGTTGGAAGCCAAACAAAATGGCGAAAAAACAGAACAAAAAATTTCTGAACTAGACCCAGATTATCATTGTGAAGATTATGAATACTAAAAGTACCCAAAATAAAAATAAAATGAGCTATTTAATTCGCCTAAGTATTTGTTTGTTAACCCTAAGTTTTGGCAATTATGCCTTGGCACAAACTACTATTATTAGCCACGCAACCATCCATATTGGTGATGGAAAAGTAATTGAAGATGGTGTATTGGTTATAGAAAAAGACCGTTTAGTAGAAGTAGGATCGAGCCTAAAAAACTTATACAAAAATGCCAAAGCGATTGATGCTACAGGTAAACATATTTATCCAGGCTTAATTGCTATGAATAACATTATGGGACTAAATGAAATTGATGCTGTTAGGGCCACCCGAGATTACCAAGAACAAGGAGCTTTTAACCCAAACATTCGTTCGCAGATTGCCTACCATACAGATTCTAAAATATTGCCTACTGCAGTTTATAATGGCGTGTTATATACTCAAGCAGTGCCGCAAGGTGGCGTAATAAGTGGCAGTAGCAGTGCCCTAAAAACCAAAGCTTGGAATTGGGAAGATGCCACCATTGCCAAAGATGATGGCATCCATTTAAACTGGCCACAGGTATCGCTAAACAATTCAAAACACGAAGAAATTTTAGGTTCAGCCATTAAAGAAATTGAAATCTTTTTTGCAAATGCTAGTCAGTACCAACTGCAAAGCAAGCCCGTTTTTAATGCCCGATTTGCCGCAATGAAAGATGTGTTAAGCGGAAAAGTTAATTTATATATTCATGCACAAGATGCGCATAGCATTGTGCGCTCTATTCTCTTTTTTAAGCAAAATTACCCTGCTATTTCACTGGTTTTGGTTGGAGCTTCGGATGCATATTTACTGCTCGATTTTTTAAAAACACACCAAGTTACAGTGGTTTTAGGGAATATTCATCGCTTGCCTAGCAGAAATGCTGAAGCCATAGATCAACCCTATATAACACCCGCACAATTGGTTCAGGCCGGAATAAAAGTAGCTATTTCTTTAGAGGGAAGTTGGGAAGCACGCAACTTAGCCTACATAGCCGGAACAGCCGCTGCGTATGGCCTAGGCAAAGAAGAAGCCTTAAAAGCTATTAGCTTAGTGCCTGCTCAAATAATGGGAGTAAGCAAAGAAATTGGAAGTTTGGAAGTGGGCAAAAAAGCCTCTTTACTTATTGCAGAAGGCGATATTTTAGACATGAAATCGAGTAAATTGTGGAAAGCCTTTTTAGATGGAGAAGAGCTAGATTTAAAAAACGAACAGGTGAAACTGGCAGAAAAATACTTAGAAAAATATAAGAAAAAATAAATGCAATTGCAGTTTTATGTAGATATTTGCCCGCACGCATGAAAGGTTATATCAAATTTTTACGCTATACTTTGCCCTATAAAGGCTTGGCAGCACTGAATGTATTTTTTAATATTTTTTCTATTATATTTAGTCTATTTTCTATTGCGCTTATCTTTCCATTTCTAGGTTTACTCTTTGGCAAAACAGCATTGGTAACTGTAAAACCAGCATTTGAGTTTAGTTCCGAAAGCTTAAGCGGTTTGCTTAATTTCCATTTATCAGAAATCATCCGTACAGACGGCGCAGAATCTGCCCTTATCTTTATATGTGGATTGTTGGTTGCTACCATTTTTTTGAAGAACTTATTTCGCTATTTGGCCTTGTTTTTTATGGTTTCACTGCGTAATAATGTGGTGAGTGATTTAAGAGAATCGCTGTTTAAGCACATCTTGGTTTTGCCTCTATCCTACTTTAGCGAAGAAAAAAAAGGCGATTTAATTAGCCGCATGAGCAGCGATATTTTACAAATTGAAATTGCCATTATGAGCTCCCTCGAAGCCCTATTTAAAGAACCACTTACCATGGTAATTAACCTCGCTTTGCTAATTGTTATTAGTCCGCAATTAACCATTATCGTATTTGTAACGCTGCCCATTATGGGATTATTAATTGGCAGAATTGGTAAAATGCTCAAGAAATATTCGCAACGCGGCCAATCAAAATTTGGCGATTTGGTTTCCTTATACGAAGAAACCCTCATGGGCATTCGCATTATCAAAGCCTTTAACTCCCAAGCTTTTTTTATGCGCAGGTTTACTAAAGAAAATAGAGCCTATACTGCTATAAACGTTGCCAGCAATAGAACAAGCGACGCCTCATCGCCCCTTTCCGAAACCCTAAGTGTGGTGGTATTAGCCTTTATTTTATGGTTTGGCGGCAAATTGGTGCTCAGTGGAAACGGGTTAAATGCAGAAGCTTTTATCTTATTTATAGGCGTATTTACTCAAATTTTACCCCCAGCAAAATCTTTCTCTACCGCCTATAGCAATATGCAAAAAGGATTGGCTTCATTAGATAGAGTGAATGAGGTGTTAAAAAGTGAAGAAGTAATTACAGAAAAGCCCCAAGCCAAAGCCATTAGCGGTCTGAACCAACGCATAGAATTTAAAAACGTAAGTTTTAAATATGCCGATGAATACGTGCTGAAAAACATTAATTTGGTGATAGAAAAAGGGCAAACGGTAGCCTTGGTTGGACCATCGGGGAGCGGAAAATCTACCCTTACCGATTTAATTCCGCGTTTTTACGACCCCTCGGAAGGGGAGATTTTAATAGACGGTATCAACATCAAAGAATTGCAAATTTTGCCATTGCGCGGCACTATGGCTATTGTAGCCCAAGAGTCTATTTTGTTTAACGATACTATATACAATAATATAGCTTTTGGCAAAACCCAAATGGCGCCCGAACAGGTAGAAAATGCCGCCAAAGTTGCCAATGCCCATGAATTTATTATTCAAACAGATAAAGCGTATCAAACCAATATTGGCGATAGGGGTAATAAATTGAGTGGCGGACAAAGACAGCGTTTAAGCATAGCCAGGGCTATTAATACCAATCCAGATATTTTAATTTTAGACGAGGCTACCAGTGCCTTAGATACAGCTAGCGAAAGATTGGTTCAGGAAGCTTTAAACAATATTATGCAAAACCGCACTACCATTGTTATTGCACACCGATTAAGTACCATTCACAAAGCAGACAAAATTGTGGTTTTAGAGAAAGGTCATATCGTTCAAACGGGCAATCACCAAGAGCTCATACAACAACAAGGATTATACAAGCAATTGCACGATATGCAGAAGATTTTAGAAGGCTGATCCGTCTGCCAATTAAGTTAATCGTCTAACCTTTTTAACAAATATTCTGTCATACCCTTTGCAAAATATTGGACCAATAATTCATCATTATTGTTTTGCTCACATTTTACGATAGTACTGATATATTCTATTTGTTTTTCTTGGTTGGTAATTGAAGGAAATATTGGAGGACAATTATTTTTCATTAAAACAGCTCCGATAATTATTCTGCAAACCCTACCATTACCATCTGCAAATGGATGTATTTTTTTAAGAAATTTATTGTGGAAATATGCAATATTTGTTAAGAGATGGTTATTTTTATCCTCATTATCTATTTTACTAAATCTTGTATTAAAAATATCTACGTAGGAGGACATAATTATTTCCAAATTATAATGTGGCGCATACTCCTTGTTCTTAAAAAAAGGTTCTCTTGAACCAACCGTTGGAATATTTCTATATTCACCAACAAGCTCTGGCTTGAATTCAGTTTCCCAAGCAAAATGATTACCCATTAAACCTCTATGTATTTGTTTTATAGTATCTTCAGATAATTTAAAATTATCTAAACTATCTAATAAGTTTTTTAAAATAGATTGATGTAATGAGATGCCCATTAAAGAATTTAAATTTATTCCTCTAATAGTTTCGTTATTCAAAAATCTAATGGTATCACCATATTGAAGATTGGGGTCTTCAACTCTAGCGGAATAAAATGAAAAATCGTTAATTAATGATAAACGAAATTCTTCGCTCCAAGTGCTTTTAGGGAATTTTTGCTGGAATTTTGCAAGTATTAAATTTATTCAAATAATCTGGCAACATAAATTAGCCATTATATTTGTTTACCATAAAATAAACCCAAACTTTTACATCATGGGGATAGGCAAATAACACATTATCTTTTTTAACTAAAGTTTTACCCAAAAAGAATAATTCAAAATCTAATTTAAAAGCACTAGGTATTTTGTCAATATCTACAAGTTCTTTTGTAGTTGACAATTTTTGTAATGATAAAATGTCGTGTCGATTAACTAACATAATGCAAATATAAAACTAATTTAATTCAAAAAATTTTTTTGCTGAATTATTAAAATTGAGCCATTTTTACCTAGCACGCTACAAACACATTTTTTCCCAGAGGTTTTTGTGTATTGGGAACTGCCTAATAAAAGCATCCTTATCTGCTAATTCAAAATCTTCAAAATCGAAACCAGGCGCTACGGTACAACCAGCCAAGCTAAAGGCATTTGGGGTTTCGCACCTTGAACCAAACCAAGAACCCGCCGGAATTAAAACCTGAAAAGACTCTCCATTGTCTAAATCATTTCCCAACACATGGGTATGCAACTCCCCCGCAGCATTTAGCTCATAAATATGTAAAGGCGCACCTGCATAAAAGTGCCATAATTCATCGCTAGCAATTTTATGCATAGCAGAAAACTGACCCTCTTTTAATAAAAAGTAAATGGCCGTAGATACATTTCGTTTGCCTTTAAAATCTGGCGGTAAATACTTATGTGCAATCTTTAAAGCAGAGCGGTAAGTTTCTTTAAATGCACCCCCTTCTACGTGGGCGTTTAAATTCAATTTTTCTATATAATAGTTTGCGTTTTTTTCTGTCATAGTTCCTTAATGTTGTACCACAAGCTTAGTAACACTTACTTTACCCAAATCGTTTGCAAGGTGCAAAAAATAAATGCCATTTGCCAAAAAGCTGCAATCTATTTGGGTATTATCATCTGTATTGGTTCGAACCAAAACAACTTTGCCCATAACATCTAACAAACTTATTTTTTGGGCATTAGGGGGCAGATTTGAAAGATATAAAACATTATTTACTGGATTAGGAAATAGCTGAATTGCCTCCTCTTGCCAATTTACCAAGCCTACACCCGACCTAATATTTATGGCTAATTTCATGGTATCACTTAAACAACCACCGCTGTTTTGCTCTACCAAACGGATGGTATCCTCCCCTAGTTGGGTAAACTTTACCAGAAAATTATGCGTAAGAGAATAGCCCACACCCTTATTTATTTGCCAACGATAAATAGAACCCGGCGTAAATGGAACATGGTAGGAGGCTGTATCAAACAGCTTAACATCTATCAAGCCAGAAATACTGTTACTGCTTGGATTTCCAATTAAAAAGATACGTTTAACAACACTATCTTTACAAGCATTGGCATCTATGGTTAATTTTATATCGAAGTAGTTTTTTACGCCGTAAACAAAACTTTGCGATTCTATTGGGTTCGAACCAAAACTACCATTATCAAAATCCCAAGAGAGCGAATAATTGCTACCTGCGTTGCTAACATCAGTGAATATAAATTCGTTTCCACGGTCGCATTGAATGGTTTTATTTACCGTAAAATCTGCTT
>JAUYMZ010000053.1 GCA_030699355.1 Bacteroidota bacterium
AACGGGCAATGGCATTTTTATGGTTGTAGCCATCTTGTTTATCGCTTCTATTTCTTTATACCAAGATTCACGTAGCAAAGGTGCACTCGAAAAATTAAAAGATTTGTCGCAGCCTCATTGCAAAGTTATACGGAACGGTAACCTGATTGAAATAAAAAGTGAAGCATTGGTGGTAGGTGATTTTCTGTTAGTAGAGGAAGGCACCTCCATAACCGCGGATGGAACCATTGTGCAATCGAACGATTTTTCAGTTAATGAATCCATTCTTACAGGTGAATCACTTGCCGTTTTTAAGGATAAAGACAAAGAAGATAAGTTTATATTTAATGGAACCGTTGTAGCTAGTGGATTAGCAATTGCAGAAATTACGGCTATTGGTAACGAAACCAAGTTGGGTAAAATTGGAAAAAGTTTAGAAAGTATCCAAGAAGAAAAAACACCTTTAGAAATTCAGTTAAGCAATTTTGTAAAATGGATGGCAATTGTGGGAGCCATCGTTTTTGTTCTGGTTTGGGTGATTAATTATTGGAAATCACAAAATATATTAGAGAGTTTGCTGCACTCGCTTACTTTGGCAATGAGCATTTTGCCCGAAGAAATTCCTGTGGCTTTTACCACCTTTATGGCACTTGGAGCTTGGCGTTTAATGAAATATGGTATTATAGTAAAGCAGACCAAAACAGTAGAAACCCTTGGAAGTGCTACGGTAATTTGCACAGATAAAACAGGAACCATTACCGAAAACAAAATGAGTTTGGCAAAACTGTATGTTTTGAAGAATAATAAAATTGTTAGTCCTGACCTAGCATTAAACGACAGCGAAAAAGAGCTGATAACACTATCGATGTGGGCAAGCGAACCCATTCCATTTGACCCCATGGAAGTGGCATTGCATCAAGCTTATAAAAACCTCAAACAAAATGACGAGCGACCACATTACAAGCTCGTTCATGAATACCCTTTAAGTGGCAAACCACCCATGATGACGCATATCTTTTCGGATAGCAACGGGGGCAAAATAATTGCAGCCAAAGGCGCACCTGAAGCATTAATGAATGCATCTAATCTTAAGGAGAATGAAATACAACAAATTCATTCGGCCATTCAGATTCTAGCAGCAGAAGGATATAGGGTTTTAGGTGTAGGCGTATCACATTTTGTAGGAGAAGATTATCCTACCCAACAACAAGATTTGCCTTTTGAATTTAAGGGAATTGTTGCTTTCTATGATCCGCCAAAAAAGAATATTCAGCAAGTAATGGAAGATTTTTATGGGGCAGGTATACAAGTAAAAATTATTACAGGTGATAATGCAGCCACAACAACTTCTATTGCCAAACAAATAGGTTTTAAAGATTATGATAAAACCATTTCGGGAGAGGAGTTGATGGCACTATCAGACAAGGATTTGCAGACGCGTGTAATGGATACTGCCATTTTTACCCGAATGTTTCCCGAAGCCAAGTTAAAAATAATCAATGCGTTAAAATCTAACAATCAAATTGTGGCAATGACAGGCGACGGCGTGAATGATGGTCCGGCTTTAAAAGCCTCTCATATTGGCATTGCCATGGGAAAGAAAGGAACCGAAATTGCCAAGCAAGCAGCTTCCTTAATTTTGTTAGAAGATGATTTATCCAAAATGGTAGAGGCGGTGGCAATGGGAAGGAAAATTTATACCAATTTAAAAAAAGCCATTCAATACATCATTTCTATTCATATCCCTATCATTTTAACCGTATTTATTCCACTTGCCCTTGGATGGATTTATCCGAATATTTTTTCGCCCATTCATATCATTTTTCTAGAGTTAATTATGGGCCCCACTTGTTCTATCATTTATGAGAACGAACCAATGGAACCAAACACCATGTTGCAAAAACCGAAACCATTATCCACTACTTTCTTCAATTTGAAGGAGCTATCCATTAGCATCATTCAAGGCTTATTTATTACAGTTGGAACATTGTCTGTTTACCATTTTTCCGTAGCAAGCGGCTACAATGAAGACCTAACAAGAACAATGGTTTTTACCGTTTTAATTACGGCAAATATTTTTATTACCTTAATTAATCGTTCATTTTATTATTCTATTTTAACAAGCTTAACCTATAAAAACAATATGGTTTTATACATCATCTTTATTACAATTGCTTTGGTGGGGTTAATACTTTATGTTAATCCATTGACTGCTTTTTTTGATTTTGAAAGCTTGAATTTGAATCAACTTTTAATTAGTATTTCCATAGGTTTTATATCTGTAATTTGGTTCGAAATCGTGAAAATCTTTAAAAGATTAAAAAAGGTGTAAATAGAAGGAAGTAGGATCTATTTATTGCCACTTTTTTAGGTGAATCTATGCGAACAGTTAAGTGTATTTAAACATACATTATTCGCTTTTATGTGCTCACATTTTATGCATCTAGTGAATATAAAAGTGTGAACTATATAACAATTTTAATTATTTGTACAACGATTACAGAAAAACAAATCTTTATTGTTGTGAAGCATTGATAAATATATTTTATTGTTTCTAATCAATGGTCTGAGCAAAGGAAAAGTAAACATATTTCAAAAATAAAGTCAATAGAGAATGAA
This sequence comes from Bacteroidota bacterium, assembly GCA_030699355.1. Lineage (GTDB taxonomy): Bacteria > Bacteroidota > Bacteroidia > UKL13-3 > UKL13-3 > B1. Next base: position 2,599 of record JAUYMZ010000053.1, read on the forward strand.
AAAAACATTGGCTCAATTATTAATTGCAGATCAAGCACTCATAGCTTCTGAAGAACGCTACAGAAGACTTTTTGAAGCAGCCCAAGATGGCATCCTCATCCTGAATGTAGATACAGGTGTGATAGAAGATGTGAACCCATTTATGATGGAAATTCTCGGTTATTCTTATACTGAGTTTTTAGACAAGGAACTTTGGGAAATAGGTTTATTTAGCGACATTGATGCTAACAAGGAGGCCTTTTCTAAACTGAAAGAAGAAGGATACATTCGCTACAAAGACCTTCCGCTTAAAACCAAGGATGGGCGTGCCATTTCGGTGGAGTTTGTAAGTAATAGTTATGATGTAAGTGATGGTCAAGTGATACAATGTAATATTCGCAACATTACGGAAAGAAAAACAGCCGAAGAAAACAATAAACAACTTACAGAAAGATTGCTTTTGGCAACACAAAGTGCAAAATTAGGAATATGGGATTGGGATATTAAAAACAATATTCTTAAGTGGGATGATGGAATGTATCTTTTATTTAATCTATAAGAAGGAGCGTTTGAGTCGGTTTATGATGGATGGTTATCTAGAGTGCACCCTAAAGATATTGAAAGGGTAAGATATACCATGCAACAAGCATTAGCTGGCAAATGTGATTACACCCCTACCTTTAGATTAATTTGGAAAGATTCCTCCGTGCATCATATTGAAGCCTCAGGACTTATTGAAAGGGATGCAGATGGAAATGCCATTAGAATGACCGGCGTGAACTGGGACATCACTGCAAAAAAAGAAAAAGAACAGCATCTTATATTATTAGAATCCGTAATTACCAATACAAATGACTCTGTATTGATAACCGAAGCGGAACCATTTGATAACCCTGGTACTAGAATTTTGTATGTAAATGATGCTTTCACAAAAATGACTGGTTATTCTTCGGAGGAGGTAATAGGTAAAACACCAAGAATACTACAAGGACCAAAATCCGATATGGTAGAACTAAAACGTCTTGGTGAGGCCATGAGAAGATGGGAAAGCTGTGAAATTACGACAATCAATTACAAGAAAAATGGGGAAGAATTCTGGATTAATTTTTCACTAACGCCAGTGGCAAACGAAAAGGGTTGGTTCACCCATTGGATTGCGATTGAAAGAGATGTTACAAAAACAAAAAAATATATTAGTGCTATAGAAAACCAAAATGCAAAGCTGAGGGAGATTGCTTGGGCTCAGTCGCACATTGTTAGGGCTCCATTGGCAAGAATGATGGGAATAGTAGGTTTGCTTGGAGATTTCAAATATGATTCATCAGAGTATAATGAATGGGTGAAACATTTTTCTGACTCAGCTAGCGAACTTGATAACATCATAAAGGACATAGTAGATAAAGCTCAAAATATTCTAGTAACTGATTAACAATTGTTCTATTAAATTTTATACTGATAAAAAATTAAGGCAGAGCAAGCCTTTTCTTTCATTTCCTTTTCCACAAAATATAATTGTGTTTGACCCAATTTCTTTAATAAGCCATACAGCTCACTGCATTATCTACAAAATCTACTCCTCCAAATTGCATCCAAAAATAATAGGAGTCTGATTTTACATCACCCCAAGCTAAACTTTATTTTGCCGCATGGGCGCGGTGAAAATAGAATAAAAACGCCCTGTCTTTGAAATTACCCCTCAAAGATTAAATTTGCAACAAACTCATACCATGCCAGAAAAACTAAGTATCATTATTCCAGCTTATAACGAAGCCCGTACCATTCATAATATATTGGATAAGGTAGAGGCTGTGCTGCTCATTAACGGGTTAGAAAAAGAGTTGGTAATTGTAAATGATTGCTCTAAAGACGATACCGCCGCGGTTATTGAAGCCTACAGGCAGAATAAACCTTATATAAAATTTGTGCAACACAGCGTAAACCAAGGCAAAGGTGCCGCCATTCACACCGGTATTAAAGAAGCCAGCGGAGATTATATTATTGTGCAAGATGCCGATTTAGAATACGACCCCAACGAGTTTAATATTTTACTTAAACCCATTTTAGATGGCTTTGCAGATGTTGTTTATGGCTCACGTTTTATGGGCGGAAAACCGCATAGAATCTTGTTTTTTTGGCATTCTATTGGCAATAAAATCTTAACTTTTGGCAGCAATATGTTTACCAATCTAAACCTCACAGATATGGAAACCTGCTATAAATTGTTTAAAGCCCCCATCATAAAATCGCTGCAACTCAAAGAAAAACGCTTTGGGTTTGAACCAGAAGTTACCGCACGCATTAGCCGTATCCCCAATATTCGCATTTATGAGGTAGGTATTTCTTATTATGGCCGAACCTACGCCGAAGGTAAAAAAATTAACTGGAAAGACGGATTTAGGGCCATTTTTTGCATTCTAAAATATGGACTCTTTAAAGCATAATTTATCCAAACCAGAAACTGCTGCCAAGCTCCTTTTTGTTATACTCTCTCTAGCTCTCCTCGCTGCCGGTATGCTTGGCAGTTCCTTGGGAGAAGGAGGCGATAGTACTACCCACTACCTTTATGCCAAACTATCTTGGCAAAACCCAAGCTACTTTTTTAACCATTGGGCAAAACCCCTTTTTACAACACTTAGCTCCCCTTTTGCCCAATTTGGAATAAAAGGTATTATGCTCTTTAATAGCTTATGTACCATTGCCGCTGCCTACATGGCCACCTGCACCGCCAAAGTTTTACGGTTTAACTATTATTACCTCACGGGCATTATTGTTATTACCATGCCCTTGTTATTACCCGTAACCCTTTCTGGATTAACAGAACCCCTCTCTGCCCTTTTGATTATTTTGGCCGTTTATAGCTATTTAAATAATAAGATTGTTTTATCGCTGCTTATTGCCTCCTTTCTGCCATTTGTGCGCTCAGAAGGACTCATTATTGCTGGCGTTTTTGGCGCTTTGCTTTTGGTAGAAAAACGCTGGTTGTATATACCCATTTTGGCAGCAGGCCACCTTTTTTACGCGTTAATAGGTTGGGCATTTTACCAAGATTTTTGGTGGGTATTTACCAAAATACCTTATGCCACTATGAGCAGTGTATATGGGCAAGGCAACTGGACACACTTTATTAACCAACTATACTTTTGTGTACAACCCTTTACCTTTGCCATGATGCTTGTGGCCCTGGTATACCTTAGTATAGAATGGGTTCAAAAAGGATGGAAAATGCATTGGCCAAAAGTATTTTTAATATACGGAATTGTACTTGCATTTGTAGCTGCACATTCTGCGTTTTGGGCCTTAGGTATTTTTAATTCTATGGGCTTGAACCGAGTGTTGGTAAGCATTTTCCCCTTATGTGGTGTTATGGCTATGCAAAGCATACACGCCCTAACAGAAAAATTTAACAATCAACCCAAATACGCCAATAGATTTGTTGTCTTTTTTATGAGTGGCATTTTAATTTTCCCCTTGTTAAACAACCCTGCCTCAACCAATTTTAGAGAATCTATTTATGCTAACAAACAGCACC
>JAUYMZ010000444.1 GCA_030699355.1 Bacteroidota bacterium
GGTGGGTTTGGGGGTTTGGTGTGGGGGCGTTAGAGGGGGTGTTTTGTTTGCGGGGAGGTGGGTGGGGTGTTGGGGCGTGGGCATCGTTTAAAAAGGGGTGTTTTGTTTGCGGGGGGTGGGTGGGGTGTTGGGGCGTGGGCATCGTTTACCCCTAGTTGAAACTAGGGGCTAGTGATTTTTTCGGCCTTCATTCGTGTTCTTTTTTGGCCTTTTTTTTAATAGTGGGCTAAAGCCCACGGGTTTGATATTTGTTTCGTCGTAATTCGTAATTCGTAATTTTTAATTTTTAATTCTCACCTAAGTGCACGCCGCAGACAAAAATATTCGTGCATTCGTGGCAAGGTTTTAATACAGAAAACCGAAAAGCCATAGTGGGATTTTTTGCTGATAACCAAATTCAATATCATCTGCGGCTATAAATCCGTTTGGGTTCAAACCTAATTGTTTGGTTGTTTTATCTTTGCCGCCCACTTCAAAAACAAATTGTTTATCTACCCAAAAATCTCCCTTTTCGGCATATTCAATTTGGTGCGCATAACTTAGCTGATTAGCAAAAAAAGTTTCGCGTGCATTACCTGTATTTACTGCTTTTGGCGACAAAGCATACATCAAGTTAGTATTTTCTAAATAAACCTTCGAAGGCTTTTGCAAGCTGCTTATCCCCCCAGCATCTTTGTATAAATTTATAATCAATCCAACCTCATCTAAATACTGAAAATAAAGCAATAATGTACCCCGAGAAAGTCCAATCTTTTGACTCAATTTTACAATATTTGGAATAAAGGGTACCGACTCAGAAATAATTAACAGCAACTGCTTTATTTTATAAACATATGCCAAATCTAAACCCCTCAATAAAGGCAATTCAATTTCAAGCATCATGGCCACAACCTCTTCCAAACGCGACATATATAAACTCAACTCCTCCTTATAAAAAGGATAATAACCTTGTTTTAAATAATTATCAAAATGCATCAATGGCCTAACTGTTCTGTTTAGCTCCTCGGCAATTTTCTCGTGGTTATAAACAATTTGCTCCAAGGTATATCGCTCAAATTCTTGACCCATTTCTATGCACAAATACTCCCTAAATGAAAGTCCTTGCATCGTATACACAACAGCTCGTCTACTCAAATCTGCCCTAGCATTTAAGATTTCAAGCAGAGATGAACCTGTAAAAACCACCTTTAAATCAGCGTAATCATCGTATATATTCTTTAATTCTTGCGACCAATTTGGGTACTTATGTACCTCATCTAAATACAATTTTTTTCCACCCCTTTTCACAAAAGTATCTACCAAATCTATCAGACTATTTTTGCTGAACCAAATCGCATCTAAACTTACATACAGCGAATTTTGTTCCCCACTTTGCTTAATATGTTGCAGCAACAAAGTAGTTTTACCCACGCCACGAGCCCCTTTTATACCAATTAACCGGGCATTCCAATTAATTTCACTCGCCAAACTTCTAACAAAAGTGGTTTGCGTATTGGCTAATTTTCGGTGATATTTTTCAATCAATGCGTCCATAACAAATTATTTCTACCTCAAAATTACTCCATTTTGTTCAGTGCACCAAACATTTTTTTTATATTATGTTTGGTTGGATGAACAAAAATTAGTAAAAAGGCTGATAGCAGCTGGCTTCTGGCTTCTGGCAGCTGGCAAAAATATTCGTGCATTCGTGGCGAGGTCATTCGTGCATTCGTGGCAATATTATTCGTGAAAATCCGTGGCGAGGTTATTTTTGAAAATGAGCGGTAAAGAGGGTGTTTTGCTTGCCGGAGTGCGGGGTGTTGGGGCGTATTCATCGTTCCCCCTAGTTGAAACTAGGGGCTAGTGATTTTTTTTGCCCTTCATTCATATTCTTTTTTGGCCTTTTTTTTTAATAGTGGGCTTAAGCCCACTGGTTTGATTTATTTTGCCCTTCATTTTTACCTCTGCTTTTCTTTCTCTTTCTCTTCCTCTTTCTCTTCCTCTTTCTCTTTCTCTTTCTCCTAATGCGCAATTCTGTAAGGAAGAATTGATAGTTTGCTCGTTTTGTTTCTAGACAACAGTAGAGAAAAATAATGAATGGTGAGTTACCTTATCTTCATTTAGAAAAGATTTCCGAATAAATATTTTCTATCGCTTCAAATTCCGCTTCTGTAATTTCCTCAAATAGTTTTTTTCTTCGATTTGGGAAAACCCCTTTGTTTTGATGAAGATACATAATTATATTACTTAATCGCTTATCTGGCATGTCTATTAAAAGTTGAAGTTCCTTTTTTAGTTCGTCGTATCGCTCCAGAAAATAAAGTTCTTCAACTAAGTCTTCTTGTATAGTTGAGGATATCGTTTTAGCAAGGTATTCACTTTGCATGGTGAGGTCAGGGTATTTAAAATATGGACTAATTTCATCTACATTTTCAATATTCAAATCACCACTTGCCAAAATAGTAAATCGAACACGTTGCATCAATGGTTTTGAATAACACTCAAGTATCTTATCATACTCCGCCATATTTTGCAACATGTTCGCTGATACTGGTATAATAAGTCCTTGTTCCGCCAATCCATCGCGGGTTAACATGTCGTGAATTAAAAACCGGTGGATACGTCCGTTTCCATCTAAAAAGGGGTGTATAAAAACAAATCCAAAGGCAATTATTGCAGCACGAACCACTTCCGGACTTCCAATTGTTTTTTCCTCTGTAGCAATAAGCCCTTTCATCATAGAGCCAACCATACTTGGCGGTGGACAGACATAATGATAAATTTCTTCGCCACGATAATTGGTCTGCCCTATGTAATTTTGGAAATCTCGAAAACCAGGCTGGGCATAGCGAGTGTCTACTATAGCATTTTGCAGATTGGTTAAACTCGGTTCAGACATTACCTCAGAAAAAGGTTGTTTCCCTGCTTGATAGAGTATATTGACAAAACGTTCCATACGATCAGGAGATGGCTTTTCGCTTTCAATTTCGTAAGACGACCTGGTTTCTTTCCGATACAAATATTGGCTTGCACGCTGAAATATTTCGGGCGAATAGTCTTTTTTAAGCCCTTCTATTTCATTTCTAATGTCCTTGCTAAGTAATACTTTTAATGCTTGCGTTTTTCTTATTATGGGACAAAACTTTGGAACACCTAATAAATTATCATTGATTCTCCATCGGGTATTTTTTATTATTTTGCCAGTTATATATTTTTCA
>JAUYMZ010000453.1 GCA_030699355.1 Bacteroidota bacterium
AAAAAATTATTGGAAGACGACCCAGAGAGTGATGATGTTAAAAAACCTCGTCCCCCAAAAATAGACCCAGAGCAACCAAAGTTATTTTAACTGCCTGCTCGTTTTTTATTACCCCTGCAACAAACTACCTTTGTGGGGCAAAACAGACTATCGCTAGGTGGAAACACCGAGAGGAAAGTCCGGGCAACTTAAGCAGCATACTTCCTAACGGGAAGGTCTTTGGTTTAGGCCAGGGAACAGACAGTGCCACAGAAAATAAACTACCTTTTTTGCTCCGGCAAAAGAGGAAAAGGTGAAAAGGCGGGGTAAGAGCCCACCGGGTGTTTAGTGATAAACATTGCATGGTAAACCTTATGCGTTGCAAGGCCAAATAGGCAAGAAATAAAAGGGTGTTCGCTTAGCACCAACAGTGTAAACTGTTTTTCTTGCGGGTAGGCTGCTACACCCTTTAAGTGATTACTGGGGCAGATAAATGATAGTCACTCCGCCCCGCGCGGAGTACAGAACCCGGCTTATCGTTTTGCATAAAAAATCAGGAGCTGTGCTCCTGATTTTTTGCTTCTGGCAGCTAGCTTCTGGCATCTAGCACCTAGCACCTAGCAAATAAATTCGTGTCAATACGCGTGCACCCGCAGGCAAAAAATATTCGTGCATTTGTGGCAATACTATTCGTGCATTCGTGGCAATACTATTCGTGCATCCGTGGCAATACCATTCGTGCATCCGTGGCAATACTATTCGTGCAATCGTGGCAAAACTATTCGTGGCAATATGTATCTTTGTGCCATGAAAATGTTAGAATTAAATAATCAAAATCAAATCTCTGAAATAGACAATCTCTCTGCCTCCAAACCCATTATCATCTTTAAGCACAGCACCCGTTGCAGCATTAGCTCCGCAGCTTTAAATAGGTTCGAGAAATTATATGCCCACGAAAATACCAACGAATTACCCGTTTACTACCTCGATTTAATTAAACACCGCGATATATCCAATTTCCTCGCCGCACACTACGGAGTAGCGCATCAATCGCCACAAACCCTCCTCATCCAAAACGGAAAATGCACCCATCACGCCAGCCATTTCGAAATTGATCTTTCTGAAATTAAAAGCAAATTATGAATTTTGAATTATGAATTATGAAATTTA
>JAUYMZ010000461.1 GCA_030699355.1 Bacteroidota bacterium
CAAACAAAGAAAAAATCACTTGTTTTTATTTTGAGGCATTCGACGAAAAATGGAAAGATGCCAAAAACCCAATGGGTTCAGAAAACCATTTTGGATTATTTACCATTGACGGAAAAGCTAAATATGCCTTGTGGAAAAGGGTAGATGAAGGCCTATTTAAGCAGCTTAGCAGAGAGGGCAAACCCATTGAAAAAACTTACAGTGGCAGTAAAGAAGATTTGCTCAAAACTGTGGCCTTACCTAAACATGTAAAAAATTAAATGAGCATGAATATCAAACAGCAATTATGTAAAAACAAATCCCTATCAATGGCCTTGATTTGCTTGTTTTTTATTCAGTGTTCACAAGATAAAAAAACAACTATGGATGTATATGAAACCTCAGAAAATGGAAATGCACTTACCTTACTAAAAGAGTTTCAAGCAGCTGATAAATCACTTACCATAAACCTTAATCCCGAGGAAACCTTTCAAAAAATTACCGGAATTGGCGGGTCGTTCACGGAAGCCTCTGCGTCTTTATTAAATAGATTAGGTTCAGCCAATAGAAAAAAAATCTTAGAGGCCTATTTTAGCCAAGAAGGCGCTAATTATTCCTTAACCAGGACACATATAGCCTCTTGCGATTTTTCGCTTAGCAATTACACTTATGCCAAGGTTGAAAATGATGTTGCAATGAATCATTTTAGCATTGAGGACGATAAAAACGACTTGATTCCAATGATTCTGGAGGCCAAAAAAATATCTAAAGATGGCTTTCATATCATTGCTTCTCCGTGGTCGGCCCCACCTTGGATGAAAGATAACAAAAGTTTTGTGGGTGGAAAATTATTACCCCAATTTAATGATGCCTTTGCTTTGTACTTTTCTAAATACTTAACTGCTTATAAAAAAGAAGGCATTGATATTTGGGGAATTACCGTAATTAATGAGCCACATGGAAATGGAAATAATTGGGAAAGCACTTTGTTTTCGCCAAAAGAAATGACAGATTTCGTGCAAGATTATTTAGGACCGAAATTGGAAAAAGATGGCTGGGACCATGTAAAAATATTGGGCTACGATCAAAACAGAGCTGGCTTAAAAGAATGGGTAGATGAAATGTATCGGGATGAAAAATCATCTAAATATTTTGCCGGTACAGCCATACATTGGTATGAAAGCACCTACGATTATTTCCCAGATGCCCTGCAATACGCGCACAAAAAAGCACCAAACAAATTTCTCATTGAAACGGAGGGTTGTGTGGATTCTGAGATACCAAAATGGCGGGATGATAAGTGGTATTGGCAAAAAGAAGCCACCGATTGGGGCTGGGATTGGGCAAGCGAAAAAGACAAACACCTGCACCCTAAATATGCTCCTGTAAATAGATATGCAACAGATATCATTGGTTGTTTAAATAATTATGTTGATGGTTGGATAGATTGGAACATGGTTTTAGATACACAAGGCGGTCCCAACTGGTTTAAAAATTGGTGTGTTGCACCTGTGATTGTTAACCCCGATAAAGATGAAGTGTATTTTACACCCTTGTATTATGTAATGGCACATTTTAGCAAGTTTATGAGGCCCGGTGCAACTAGAATTGGCTGCCAAATAAACCACAAAGAAGTTATGGCTACTGCCGTTCAAAATCCGGATGGAAGCATTGCCCTTGCGGTGTTTAATCCTACGGAAGAGCAATACAATATAAATATCAACCTAAACAATCAAACCCAAACGCTTAGCATAGATTCGAAAGCATTACAAACTATAATACTCAACTAACAAACAAAACCTATGTCTAATCAACCACTCGTTAAAAAAGTTCCCAGAACCCAAAAAATTGCCTTTGGATTGGGAATGCTTGCCAACCAAATGTTTCCGGCTGCATTGGGTATTTTTATCGTAATACTCATAGAAGGCTTGGGATTTCCGGGTTGGATGTTGGGCATTATCTATTTTGTACCCAAACTGTTTGATGCCATTACCGACCCAATTATGGGTTTTATTACAGATAACACCAAATCTAAATGGGGACGAAGAAGACATTATGTTCTGATTGGTGCGGTTATTATGGGATTGTCTTTTGCTTCTATGTGGCAATTGTATGCTTCGAACAGTGTTAACTACAATTTTTATTATTTTTTAGTTTGGTCATTAGTATTCTTTTTAGGTCTCACCATTTTTAGTGTGCCTTACGTGGCCATGGGTTATGAGATGAGTGATGATTTTCATGAACGTACCGAGATTATGGCAACAGCTCAGCTTATAGGTCAGCTAGCCTGGGTAATTGCACCTTGGTTTTGGGTAATTATGTACGACCCAAGGTTTTTTGAATCAACAGAAATTGCCACTAGAACATTGGCTGTTTATGTGGCCATTGGTTGCTCTATTCTAGCCGCTGTACCCGCATTTTTTATAAGCAGTAAATCTACTTTAAACGAAAATTACGAGCCCTTAACTTTTAGAAATATCAGTTCAAGTTTTGACCAAATTATTGAAGGATTTAGAGATGCGTTAAAAATAGCGCCTTTTAGAAAATTATGTATTGCTACCTTTCTAATCTTTAATGCATTTAACACGGTGGCGGGGTTTTCATTTTTTATTATAAAGTACTTTATATTCAGCGAAAACCCTAATAATTTTGGCGTGTGGCCAACCCTCTTTGGAAGCATTGGTGCTATCATAACAACGCTCATTGTAATTCCAATTGTATCGCGTATGTCGAAAGCAATGGGAAAAAAGAAAGCCTTTGTTATTTCTCAATTCATATCCATTATTGGCTATGTACTCTTTTGGTTTTTGTTTGTTCCAGGCAAGCCCTATCTCTTTATTTTTGCGTTACCTTTTTTCTCTTTTGGTATTGGTAGTTTGTTTACTTTAATGATGTCTATGACATCAGATGTGATTGATATTGACGAGTTGAATACAGGCAAGCGAAGAGAAGGAATTTTTGGTGCTATTTATTGGTGGATGGTAAAGTTTGGTTTGGCCATTGCGGGTTTATTAAGCGGGTTAATTTTATCCTTTGTTGCCTTTAATTCGGGTGCTGCCTCTCAAACAGCACAATCTATGTTTGAATTAAGATTATTTTTCTCTGGAATCCCCATTTTAGGAACCTTATTAGCCATTTGGGTGATGAGAGATTATGATGTTACTGAGGAGAAAGCAAGAGAAATAAGTGCTGAATTGGGTAAAAGAAAGAATAAACCTAGTTTACCCTACTTGCAAGGCAAATTACATTCGCTTTTACACCATACAAATTTAAACATCATCAACGGAATTGATTATAGCCAGAAAAGTGAAGCCGAAATAGAAACAAAGTTTGCACAAACATTTCATACGGGTTTACATGGTTTGTGTTTTAGTGCCTATGGAGAAGGGCAGAAAGTGGGAGATATTTTATCGAAAGAACAAATTAATAGAAGGTTAGATATCATTGCTCCGCATACGCAATGGATAAGAACTTTTTCGTGCACAGAAGGAAATGAATGGATACCAGAAATTGCCCATCAAAAAGGAATCAAAACAGTGGTTGGGGCTTGGATCAGCCAGGATAAAGAGCGAAATGAAAGGGAAATAAATGCTTTAATTAAATTGGCAAATGCAGGTTTGGTAGCGGTAGCAGCGGTAGGTAATGAAGTATTGTTGAGAGAAGAGATTAGCGAGGAAGAATTAATTGAGTATATAAAAAGGGTAAAAACCGCCATTCCAAATACCGTTGAAGTGGGATATGTAGATGCCTATTACCAGTTTATTGACAGACCCAAATTGGTAGATAGCTGCGATTTAATTCTCTGTAATTTCTATCCTTTTTGGGAAGGTATTGCAATTGATTATTCTATGAGTTACCTCAACAATATGTTTGAACTAACAAAAACAGTTAGTAAGCATAAAAAAATTATTATTACCGAAACAGGATGGCCAAGTTTGGGTGAAACCATTGAAAGTGCAGTGCCATCAAAAATAAATGCCATGAAATATTTTATTGTTGCGCAGGAATGGGCAAAAAATAATAATATTGAGATGTTTCATTTCTCTTCTTTCGACGAATCGTGGAAAGTAGTGCAAGAAGGAAAATTAGGAAGCTTTTGGGGTTTATGGGATCAAAACGAAAAATTTAAGTTTACAAAATAATAAATAGCGTATGTCGTACAGAGAAGGCCATTTTTTTAATCCAGAAAATAAGGAAAATTATATTCACCATCAGCAGGAAGGTGCACAAGAAATGCCGTGGATTAACTATGCTGAACTTACAGCGGATGATTTAAAAACCATGTGGCATAAAACCCTTCAAATGGGCATGCATGGCATTTGTTTTAGTATCTATGAAGATGGGCAAAAACCAGGTTCCATTATAACAGAAGCGCAAGTTGAAAGACGAATTGAAATATTAAAGCCGTATACCAAATGGGTTCGCTCATTTTCTTGTATAGAAGGAAATGAACATGTTCCTAGCATAGCCAAAAAACATGGCATGAAAACGCTTGTGGGTGCTTGGCTAGGGGATGATTTAGCATTAAATGAAAAAGAAATTGAAAGTTTAATTGCTATGGCAAAAGAGGGTTTAGTTGATGTGGCTGCTGTAGGCAATGAAGTAATGTACAGGAAAGATTTAACGGAGGAGCAATTAATAGCATACATACAAAGGGTAAAAGAGGCTATACCGCATATTCCAGTGGGATATGTAGATGCGTATTATGAGTTTTCGCACCGACCAAGAATTACAGAGATATGTGATGTTATTTTAACTAATTGTTATCCGTATTGGGAAGGCTGCCCCATAGAATATTCGTTTGAACACATGAGGAGCATGTTTGAATCTGCTAAACATGCCGGACAAGGAAAACGTGTAATTATTACAGAAACCGGTTGGCCTAGCGAAGGTGGTGCTTTTAAAGGCTCTATTGCTAACCAAGAAAATGCCATGCGCTATTTTATAGATTGCCAAAATTGGTGCCATGCTAACGGAATAGAGAGTTTCTACTTCGCTTCTTTCGACGAGTCGTGGAAGGTTGGTCCGGAAGGTGATGTGGGTGCGTATTGGGGACTTTGGGATAAACACGAAAAACTAAAATATTAATGAGTAATTTTTTTCAGAAATTTAATATACCATTCGATAAAGCGATTTGTTATTCTGGTTTTAGAGATGGGCAACAACCAGGCGGAATTGTTCCTTCTTACGAAGAGATTAAAGAAGATTTGATGCTGCTTAAACCTCATTGGAAATACCTAAGATTATATGATTGCGATGAACATGCTGCTAGGGTAATGGAGGTTATTAAGAAAGAAAAACTAGACTTTAAATTAATGCTTGGTGCCTACATAGTTGCCGAAATGAATAATTATGGTTGTCCGTGGGGTGGCGGTATTTATGAAGAAGAACAGTTAGCAGAAAATCACAAGGCAAATAATGAAAAAATTGAAAAGCTAATAGATTGGTCGAACCAATACTCCGATATTATTTTCTGTGTATCGCTGGGGAATGAAGCTTGTGTAGATTGGACAGATCACTTTGTTCCGGTAGATAGGGTTATAGAATTTGCCAAGAAGGTGAAGCAAGGTATTAAGCAACCCATTACCTTTTGCGAGAATTATGTTCCTTGGTTAAATTACCTAAAGCCACTGGTAGAACATATTGATTTTATTTCGATACACACCTACCCTGTTTGGGAATACAAACACATCCACGAATCGGTAGACTACTCCATATCAAATTATGAATTAGTGGCGCAACTATACCCATATGTTCCGGTAGTTATTACCGAAGCAGGTTGGGCAACCAATTCGCACGGGAGAGGAATAAACAGCGAACACGTAAACGAAGAAAACCAAAAAGTTTATTACGAAGATTTAATGGAGTGGACTACCAAGCATCAAGTTTTAACCTTCTTTTTTGAAGCCTTTGATGAAAATTGGAAAGGCTCATCAGACCCCATGGAACCCGAAAAACATTGGGGCGTTTTTAAAGCTGATAGAAGTCCTAAGTTGGTGTTTAATTGATAGATTAAAGCTGAAAAGAAAAGCCTTCTTTCTCTAAAGCGCGGTAACTTTTTTCGTCGAATTGAAAGAGCTTAGCGGGTCGGTGAGAAACATTTTCTTTTACTTCATTCAGTGGCTTTAAAATATTCATCTCTAGGATTTTTTTCCTGAAATTAGATTTATCAAACTTATATCCCAAAAGTGCTTCGTACAATAATTGGAGCTCTAAAAGGGTAAACTTAGGTGGCAGCAATTCAAAACCTGTAGGCTTATGCCTCACCTCATTTTTTAATGTTTCTATTCCCTTTTGTAAAATATTGTGGTGGTCGAATGCCAACTCTGGCAAATCTGTAATATTAAACCATTGGGCAGATTTGGCCCACGAAGAAGCTATCGGATTATAATCTATGCTATTTACCAAAGAAAAATAACCCACAGTTACCACACGGCCAATTGGATGCCTATCTACACTTCCAAAAGTAAAAAACTGCTTCATGTAAATATTTTTTAAGCCAGTTAGTTTTTCTAACACATTATTGGCGGCATCTCGTAAATTTTGTTCGGGTTCCACTAAATCTCCAATTAAAGCCCAATGTCCTTTAAAAGGCTCAACATCTCTTTGAACCAATAAAACCTTTATTTCGCCCTCATGATATCCAAATATCACACAATCAACGGATAAGCCAAATACAAAATACGCATCTATCGGGAATTTATAATCTGATATGTAATATTTACTTGGAATTTCCATGCCGCAAAATAAAGGAAGATTTTATTTTTTAAGGAAAAAATTACTTATTGTATTTTTTACTTTAAGTATTTTTATTTACCTTGCATTACAATAATTTAATAATATGAAAAAAATAATTACTTCAGGTTTATTCCTACTCTTAGCGAGTGTAGGATTTTCTCAAAACGCACCGATCAATTTTGAGACGGGTGGACAAGGTGCTAGCTGGACATGGACCACATTTGAAAACGATTCAAATCCAAGATTAGAAATCGTGAACAATCCAAGCTCTATGGCACCAAACACTTCTAGTAAAGTAGCCAAATTTACAGCTCTTCCAGGTGGTAAACCATGGGCAGGTTGTGAGTCTCAAAAGGCAACTGATATTGGCACCTTTACCTTAACCGCTTCTAATGCTGTTGTTAAAATGATGGTATACAAAAGTGTAATCAGCGATGTGGGTATTAAATTCGTTAAAAACGATAATTCAGCCATTCCAGAAATTAAAGTAGCAAATACTAAAATTAATGAGTGGGAAGAATTAACATTTAATTTCACTTCAAAAATTGGTTCACCAGAAGCAACAGACATTACTCAGATTGTAGTTTTCATGGATTTTTATTCAGGTACTGCAGACAGAACTACTACCACTGTTTCTTATTTTGATAATATTACCTTCTCAGGTGGTAGCGCTTTACCAGTGCCTACTGTTCCAGCTATGGCTCCAACCAAACCAGCTGCTGATGTAATCTCTTTGTTTAGTCATGTTTACACCAACAGACCAGTTGATACTTGGAGAACCTCTTGGTCTGCTGCTACACTTACAGATTTTCCTATCGGTACAGATACTGTTAAAAGATATACTGCTTTAGATTTTGTAGGCATCGAAACCGTTTCTAATCAAATCGACATTACTTCAATGGATATGTTCGAATTTGATGTATGGACTCCAAACTCAACTACTCTTAAGTTTAAGTTAGTAGACTTTGGTGCTGATGGTGCTTTTGGTGGTGGCGATGATAAAGAACATGAAACCGTTATCAATACCCCAACTTTAAATGGTTGGAATCACATTTCTATGCCAATTTCTGGTATGACAGGCCTTACCACTAAATCGAACATTGCACAACTTATTTTTGCCAGTGCACCAGCTGGAACTTCTGTTATTTATTTGGATAATATTTTATTCAGCAAAGCTGCTGTAGTGCCTGAACCAACTACTGCTGCACCAACGCCTACCAAAGTAGCAGCTAATGTAATTTCTATGTTTAGTAATGCATATACAAATGTAACTGTTGATACTTGGAGAACAGATTGGTCTGCAGCAACACTTACAGACATTCAAATTGCCTCTAACGACGTGAAAAAATATTCTGCTTTAGATTTTGTAGGTATCGAAACTGTGGCCAATCAAATTAACATCTCAACTATGGATTCATTTGAATTTGATGTTTGGACACCTAACTCTACAACCCTTAAGTTTAAATTGGTAGATTTTGGTGCTGATGGTGCTTTTGGTGGTGGTGATGATAAAGAACATGAAACTGTTATTACACCAACCTTAAATGGCTGGAACCACGTATCAACAGCTATTTCAGCTATGACCGGATTAACCAGTAAATCAAATATTGCTCAACTTATTTTTGCAAGTGTACCTTCTGGTTCTTCAATTATTTACTTAGACAATATTTTGTTCAGCAAAAATCTTGCTATAGGTTTAGCTTCTGTGAACAAAGAAGTAGTTGGAGTATTTCCAAATCCTGCTACCGAAAGTTTAAATATCGTTTTACCAGGAAGTATTAGTGCAGAAAACACCAGCATTACTATCATCAACCAATTGGGTCAAGAAGTAATGAAAGTAAGCCTTAAAGAGGCACAAACACAATTATCGCTTCAAGGTTTAAAAGCTGGTTTGTATACCTACATTATCAGTAACCAAGAACAAACCATTCAATCGAGCAGATTATTGGTTCAATAATTAGAAATTAAACACCTTATAAACGCCCTTAGAAAATTGATTTCTAAGGGCGTTTTTTTTGCTGGTAATAGGGTATTTTTAAAATCGGTTTGAACCTAAAAACACTTGCTGTATACACATAACAATTTAAATATTTACAGATACTATAGTACCTTGCGGCCATGATTAGCAGAAAAAAAATACGGTATACAGCTAAAGATTTTGAGGGCGAAATAATATATAAAACAAGCAGAAGTGGCGGCGCGGGCGGACAAAACGTAAACAAAGTTGAGACCAAAGTTCAATTGTTTTTCAATGTTCGTTTATCAGCTATTCTCACGGAAGTAGAAAAAGAGTTTATCATTAAAAAGTTGAGCAATGTTTTAATAGATGAAGAAATTTTACAAGTAAGCTCACAAGTAGAAAGGAGTCAGTTAGCCAATAAACAAGATGCCCTACAAAAGCTATTAAAACTCATAAACAAATGTTTGGATCAGCCCAAAGCACGCAAAGCCAGTGCGCCAACCAAATTATCTATACACAAAAAGAAGCTCAGCAAACAAAACAAAAGTTATGTAAAAAGCATGCGTTCAAAACCGAATATAGAAGAGTAAAGATGATAGCATGTTTAAGTTGATTAATGATAAAAACCATCCATCTAAAGCGAACTGTTTGTGAATTAATAAGCAACCATAATATAGAGGATGGAATCTATTTTTAAATAAGTATAGTGCTATAACTACAAATTATTGTCAAACTAAAAAAAAGAAATAGATTTATACAAAATAACGAAAATAAACAACGAATAAACGAAAAAATTGTTTTGATATAATTTCATAATTTCTATTTTTGTTTTAGATTAATACTCATTTTTTAATTTAAAATAGAAAATTATGAAAAAACTCAAACTCCTAATGTTGGCTTTTGCCACATTGGTGATGGGAAATTTTGCCTGGGGGGCAGGTTATCCAGGAACAGGTGCCACCTACGAACAATGCAGGGGGCTATTTAATTTTAGAATTCCTATATATGATGAGTACACAGCGGCAGATGACGATTGGCTTAGTACTGCTTATGTTCGTTATAAAAATGTGAATAATCAGTGGGCTGTCCTGCTTTACATGAACGATCAGAACTTCACAAATAATCAAGGCGTAATTGCTGGATTCAGCTCCCATAACGTAAGAGCACAAGCCTTCGCAAATTTTAATTTTCAACCAGGTAGTCATACTGGCACTTCAAATATTAGTCCATCCTACAGTATTACTAATTACAGAACGGATAATGGAAATAAACAATATTATGTAAACTTATTGATAAATAAGTTACCACATGATATTAAAATTTCCCCTACTGGAGCAACAGAATGGCGTGTAGATGGAGCTTGGGAAAATAGAGCACATACATCTCCAGATAGAACAGATGGTTTCTCCAATGACTATACATTTTCCGTACAAACTATATCAGCTCCACCCTCTTTAATCGCCACTCAAAACCTATGTGGGCAGGTAGATTTATCTTGGAGTCAGCCTTCTCAGGGTTGGCATAGCTCTGTTTCTTGTGGTAATTATGGAACTTATGAGTATGTTACAACCAGAGATAATGGAAACGAAACAATAGTTACAGGTTCTACAAATACCTACTCCTCCTTGCCAGCAGGCTCCTCATACACATTTGGTGTTAAAACTGTTTGGAGAACATCACTCAATCCACATATTTCACTTTCTTCTAATGTAGTAACTGCTTCTGGTTCTACCAAAGGCGCGCCTCCAGCACCTAGTTTTTCGCTAGTTAGTACAGACCGTTGCGACCAAAAGATTCAGATAAATTGGGACTTTTCTGGTAGTGAAAATCCTACATCTTTTGCTCTAGAATATGCCACTACGAGTGCGTTTACCAGTCCAACAGTAATATCTGGTTTATCTGGCACCTCGCGGAGTTACCAACTAACGCCTCCTGCCGTAAACACCAATTATTATTTTAGAATAAAAGCAATCAATAATTGCGGAAATTCATCTACCTACTCGGCCACAGAAATGGGGAAAGCAGAAGGCCTTATCACCGCTGTGAGTTCGGTTCAGGCCGTATTTGATTCTATAAACCAAGTAGTAAGGGTGAGTTGGGTAAACCCATCTGCAAACTCAGCTGCAGTAACAGAATATAAAATATCTAGAATTGAGGCAGGAAAAGCCAATGTAGATTACCAAGTAGCGGCTAGTGAATTAACTACCAGCAATGGAAGAATGCAGTTTACCGATGAAAATATTCAAAACTGTGTTAGCTATAGATACCAAGTTCGACCAATATCTATTTGTAATCAGAATGGCGCCTTTAACAGCACAAGCAGTGTAACTTCTTTATTAAATATTCTACAAAACATTTCTGCCACTCTTTCTACTATCAAAGCCTCCAAAGGATATTATAGCAATAGGGTTCAATTATCATGGACCACCGATCAAAGGGTTGCTTTGAATAACTATGAAATTTGGAGAAAAATTGCAGGTTCAACGGCAGACTCAGTTAAAATTGCTACAGTAGCAGGTGGTATAAATGAATACAATGATGAAACTGCCGTGGCTGGATTTTTATATCAATATATTATTAGAGGCAAACTAAATTGTATTGGAATTGTACCAAGCTATACAAATGCTTTAACAGATATTGGATACAAAAGTCCGTCTGGTTCTGTAAGTGGAAGGGTAACTTTTACAGGAGGTTTCTCACTAAAAGGCGCAAAAGTATTCGCAGAAAGATCTAACTCCAATCTTTCTAACCCTGATGGCTATAGTTTAAGCTTTAATGGGAGCAGTCAGTATGTAGAAGTAGCCCACAGTAGTTCATTGGGTTTTACAGGCGACTTTACCATGGAAATGTGGGTAAGACCAACTAACCTTACCAACGACTTTACCCTATTAAACAAAACAGATGATATTAATGGAGGTGGATTTAGACTGCATTATGATTATATTTCTGCTAGCTCTTCTGTGGTAAAATTTGAATTGAGAATAGGTGGTACTACCTACGCGGTTCAAATGAACAGTCCTTTAGTATTAAATTCATACGCTCAGATTACCGTATCAAGAGTTGGTTCAAAACTAAGTATTGCCTCTAATGGCTCTGTAAAAGCCAGTTCAACCGTTCCAACAGGCGCCTTTACCAATACTAGCCGACCAATTACTATCGGTGCTGCTAAAAATGGAAGTACGGCATCATCGTTTTTCCAAGGTAATATAGACGATGTAAGAATTTGGGGAATTGGTAAAGATACCACTAGGATTCTGCAAGATTATGGAAGATTGGTTTCACCAAGCAGTCCGAACCTATTACTATATTTAAATTTTGACGAGAACCTAGGCACACATAACAGAGTATACGACCAAGCATTCGACTACAATAATCAGCAACCTAGAGAAAACCATGGTTTATTATACGGCAACTGCACTTGGAGTAATTCGGTGCCAGGAAGCAACAATTTAGCTTACCTAGATTATACCGATGAAAATGGTTACTACACCATTTCGAATATTCGATATTTAGGTACTGGAGAAACCTTTAGGGTGGTTCCTTCCTTCGAATCACATAGTTTTGGTCCCGCATTAAGGAACTTATTTATAGGAGAGGGTGCGAGCATTCATAACGGCATCGACTTTTTAGATTCATCTTCATTTATATTTAAAGGAAGAGTTTACTATGGAGATAGCTATTCGGTTGATAGCCTAATTTATAATCCAGCTCCAGGAATAAATGTGTATATAGATGGCAATATTGTTATCCAGAATGGAAGTCCATTGGTTACGAATGCAGATGGTGAGTTTGATATTAGGGTTCCAATAGGTGAGCATACGGTTAAAGTAGGTAAGAATTTTCACTCCTTCCTAAACAATGGTAATTGGCCCATAATAACAGCCAAACACAATTTCCAAGCAGATGTATTAAGCAGGGTAATGTTTATTGATACTACCAAAATTACCTTAACGGGTCGTATTGTAGGTGGCCCTATAGAATTTGCCAAGCCATATGGACTTACCGCTGTAAAATCTAAAAACAATTTAGGTGTTGCTATCATAAACCTAACAACAAGCGGTGGTGGCACGTATTCAAAAAGATATACTACAGAAACCCATCCAACCACTGGTGAATATGTATTGCGTGTTTTCCCATTATTTTATGGTTTTAGTGCACAGATAAAAAACAACAATGAGAACATCAATTTAGGTCCATTTGGAAACTTAAACCTAACTACCAATGCAGCATTTGATACCCTTACCTATTATGATACAACCTACACCCAAACAAATTGTGCCACTTGTTACATATTAAGCGATACGAATAAAGTAAACTTTGTGTACCCGCAGAGTCCGTTTAGAAGAACACCTATTTTATACATAAGCAAAACAGCCAATGTTACGGCCAATAATTTCAATGGTGCAGACAGTATACAAGTTGGTTCAGACAGAAAGATTGCTTTAAAAAATACAGATGGTAGCTATAGATTTGGCTATCCATTTTTTGAACAAGGCAAGCGCTATTCATTTAACTTATTTGGATTTGAAAAGTATACCAATTTTGATGGCACTAATCCAGTTATTTCCCAGGTTCCTTACCAAGGATTTGTGCAGATACGAAACGAAATAAAAGAAACAGGCTCTGATGAGAAGTTTCAATTAGATTCTAGTGGCAGGTATACCTATACATTTATTGCAGGTTCGCCAAATACCGTATATACAGCCAACGACACCCTATCTTTTACCAAACGCTTTGAAGCCTTTTTATATCCAGATAATCAATATTTATTTGGAAATGCTTGGTTACCACAACCGGTCAGGGCAGTTGTAATTGGTGGCGCCCCAAAGTCTGGTGGATTTGACTTTTTAACTGTTGGCCCAAGTATCATTGATTTTGTGGTACGCAGACCGCCGGGTTCTAGTAGCGTAGCAACGATTGCAAAAGGCAGAAACTATACTAGCGAAGAAACAAACGTAGCGACAGGCAGTACTGATACCAAAATTGGCGCAATTAAACAATTTGGAGTAAAAGCTATAACTACCTCTCCTGTTGCACCTGGCTCTCCTTTAATAATTACTGAGACGGAAGTGAAAGACCAATTAGAAGCTTTAGCAAACGTTGTTTCCTCTGGAAAAGAAGGCTGGGTTAAAGTAACCAATACAAGCACCAATTATGCCATTAGCACACAGCCAATTTCTGGTTTACCAGGCCATGTAGCTAACCTTGGAGATGTGTATGTTGGTAAATCAGAAAACTACCGATTTTCTGATGTATATAGCATCGAAGTTATACCAACAAGATTATGTACTAATCCTTCAGTGGCCTGTCCGTTGCCACCATCTGCTGATAGCACAAGTCTAGCTATTATTACTACTAGGGGCTATTCTAAAGAAGGAATGAAAACCTCTTTTGCGTATTCAGAATATGAAATTATCAATAATATCATTCCATTGTTAGAAAGGAAAAGAAACGATGCATTGGCAGATTCAACCAAGTATCGCTCTAAAATTCTTACTACCCATGCACTTTATGGTAGTAATAATGATGACCCATTATGGCTAACCCAAAGAACACCAACGAACCCTAGCACAACTGAATATGCAGATACAACAGGACCAAGTTATAGTTTATTAAATATACCTTCCAATAAGTCTCATGTGGAGTGGGATGAAGTGAGAAGATTAAATCAAGATATAAGACTTTGGAAAGAAGCGATTGCTAATAATGAAAAGATTAAATATCAAGTAACTAATAACCGCTCCAGATATAGAGAAATTGAGAATTTTAGTTTTGACAGTCGAACAAAAATAACGAAATCATATACCACAGAATCAGGAGAGGGTGCAACACGAGAGTGGGAAGCTGCAGCAGGAGTTGACTTATCAAATGTATTTAATACCACATTTAGTGGAAGTGGTATTGGAGTAAAAACATCTACCACTACCTTAGGCGGAAGAGCCGGTACGGAACAAAGCGTAACAACCTTTCCCATGACCTGGGAATTTACCCTTGAAGACAATGATTTATACGATAGATTTACGGTAGATGTGTTTGATCCAAAAGACGGTGGAAGTCCGGTTTTTATTAACAGAGGAGGTCGCTCTCGCTGTCCGTATGAAGGTCCGCAATACTCTAAATTCTACGACCCATCTGTTGATTTTATTTCATCACATACCAAAAATGCCAATAGAACTATTTCAGATGGTACGGTACAAATTGAAGCGCCCGTAATTGAAGTAATTGGAAGTTCTATTAGAGAAAATGTGCCTGCTAAAAGCGCTGCTACTTTTACCATTCGATTAAAAAATAACTCAAACCATAAATTAGATTACCAATTGGCAATAGTACAAGAAACTAATTCAAATGGTGGTATTGTGAAAATTGATGGTTTAGACCCTAACAGAATATACACCATAGACAGCCAAATGGTTGTTGTTAAAGTAGTTACCATTGAGCGCGGCCCAGAAAGCTATGTATATAACGATATAGAAGTTGAATTTAAATCTCCTTGCGAAGGAGAAATAAGGAGCTCTGTAAAGCTTTCAGCTAGGTTTACACCTACATGTACTGATTTAGGAATAAAATCTCCTTTTAATAATTGGGTAGTTAATACCAACTCAAACAATAGGCTACCGGTGGTAATTGAAAATTACGATATAAACTTCTCGTATTTCAATAACTTCCAGCTAGAATATAAATCGAAGGCAGCCACGGAGTGGACCATTCTCGAAAAATTTAATAAAGATGCCCCTTCTAACAGCCCTAATTACATACCAAGAGCCTCGGCAGTTACCACCTACAATTGGGATTCGTTAAATGAAGTAAAAGATGGACTTTTCGAAATTAGAGCTGTATCTAATTGTTATTTGGATAGCGCAGGATTAAATATAGTAAGTGTTGTTTCTCCAAGTAAAGAAGGTATTATCGATTTAACCCGACCAAAAGTATTTGGGACTCCTTCTCCAGGTGATGGAATCTTATCTCCTAATGATGATATCAGCATTCAGTTTACGGAAGACATAGACAATACCCTATTACGATTCGACAATTTTGAGATAAAGGGAATTCCAAACACGGCACCTGTTAAACACAATGCTACGCTATTCTTTGACGGTGTTAACGATAGAGCAGAATTACAACAATCGCCAAACTTTGCTCAAAAATCGTTTACCATGAGCTTTTATGCCATGCCAAAACGCCTTAACCAAAAGCAGATTATTGTTTCACAAGGAGTAGAAAATAACAAGCTAGAAATTGGATTCGACGAGCAAAATCGCTTTTATGCTATTATAGGAAATAGCTCTGTAACAGCCTCTAGACCAGTGGTAATGTCCCAAAAAATACTCAGTCCGAATTATACTGACACCACTGAAATCAGATGCTTCACCGTTTCTTACAATAAAGAATCTGAAACCATTTTACTCTATGTAGATAATGAAAGAATGAACAATGATATTGATTTTGTAACCAACTATACCTCGGCTGGCAAATTAACCTTAGGTGTTGGTCTAAATCAATCCCATTATTTTAGAGGAAACTTCACAGACTTTAGGTTATTTAACAAAGCACTTACCAATTCAGAAATTATATTGAACCTAAATAAAAGAGCCAGCATTAGCGATGCAGGTATTTTACACAATTGGTCTATCAATGAAGGTAGTGATTCTATCCTAATAGATAAAATTAGAAGAAGAGAATTAACCCTTATCGGACCACAATGGGTGCTTTCTAATCCTGGAAGAGCTTTACAAATGAGTGCGGGAGGAAGCAATGTTTTAAGCGTAAATTCTGGAACCTATCCAATAACCAACTCCATGGATATGACCTTAGAATTTTGGTTCAAAACGAATGCAAATACAGAGCAAGTTTTAATGAGCACCGGAAACCCTCAGTTTATTACAAACACAGGCTTCTTTGAACCGTATTGGCAGTTTAAATTATTAAGCAGCGGCTTACTTCAAATTGGTTATGAAGGCACCACAAACAGAGACAGTTTTACAGTAAGTAATACTCCATATAACGATGGAAACTGGCATCATTTTGCTATGGTAATTAGCAGAACTACCAACCTATCTTCATACATTGATGGCAAACTAATAAACACCAAACCTGCACAAGGATTTCCATCATTTGCATCGTCTCAATTAACCTTGGGCGGACTAAAACGAGCTATCAGCGTATCTCAGCCAACACCTTGGATTGAAAGAAGATTTGTAGGTCATTTGGATGAGTTTAGAGTATGGGAGTTGGCTCGAACAGCCGAACAAATAGCCAACGAAAAGAACACCAGATTAACGGGTAAGGAGATGGGATTAAAATGCTATTTACCTTTCGAAACCTATAAAGACAACGCCAATGTTTTACTCATCGATTCTACTTTCGAAAACCAATCAGACTCTGGCGTTTTCTCCTTTTTAACACCAAATTCTGCTCTGGCAATCTTAAATAATATTAGTCCGGTAATTAAACTGGCTGAACCTATAACCAATTATCCAGTAACCTTTTTAACCAATAAGGATAAGATTATATTGATTCCAGAAGTTTCGGCGGCGGCCATAGAAAATACCACCCTCAATATTACAGTTAAAGGTTTACAAGATAAATATGGCAATTCAATGGCTTCGCCAAAAACGTGGATAGCCTATATTGATAAAAACCAAGTTAAATGGGATTTAGAAGAATTTACCTTCGAAAAGCTAAGTGGCCAATCGCTTACTTTTAGCAATGATATCATAAACTCTGGTGGTGAAAACAAACAATGGAGCATTGGTAATTTACCTTGGTGGATTACTGCTTCTCCTGCCTCGGGTATTATCCCTCCTAACTCTACTAGAAAGGTAACCTTTACCATTGATGCCAACGTTAATATTGGAAATTACGATTTAGACTTGGCACTCGTTACTAACTTTGGCTACAATCATAAAATGTATGTGAAGGTTAAAGTATACGCCAATCCGCCATCAACCTGGACCATCAACCCTAACAACTTTTCATCCAATATGAATATTGTAGGACAAATCAAAATTGGCAATACCTTCTCAACTAATGGCGACGATTTAATAGCGGCCTTTGTAAACGGACAATGCAGAGGTATTGGCAAACTTAATTATTACAGTCAATCTGATAAATATGTGGCATACCTTACCGTTTACTCTAATAATCCTTCTTTAAACGAACTCATTACCTATCAAATATGGAATGCCACCGAAGGTAAATTGCATTCGATAGTAGAGTCTAGCAACACAGCTTGCGATACGTTTAAATTAGATGCCATATATGGAACCTTTATTTCGCCAGTAATTTTTACAGCTACAGACAAACTTAGCAGAGATATTATTCTTAATCCGGGTTGGAATTGGTTGTCGTTTAACCTCAATATGCCATCATTCCATCTGAACCAACACAATGGCGTTGCGGGAATTTTAAGCACACTCACTCACCCGACCACCCGAGATAGAATTAGGGTGCAATATGTAATGAGCAACAGTGATGCTGCTCAACAAATATTTGCAGAATTTGATAGTACAAGCGGATGGGTAGGCGATTTAAAAACGGTGGATGTGGTAAATGGTTACAGATATTATTCTGCCAAAACAGATACCATAACCATTGTAGGTAATGAAATAGATCCTACTACAAAACCTATTAAGGTTATTCAAGGTTGGAATTGGATTGGGTTTTTATCTCAACGTAATTTAGCCCTGTCTACCGCGCTAGGTAATTATGATGCAAAACACGGCGATTTAATTAAAAGTCAGTCTCAATTTGCCATGTTTGTAAACCAAGTGGGTTGGGTGGGTACATTAAATACCTTAATACCAAACAAAAGCTATATGCTTCAATCAGTAGATTCTCTGTCCAAAACAATTGTTTACCCACGTTCTGCCATGTTTGGTAAAAAGCCGCTAGACCTAGACAATGATGAATTGTACCTAAGCTTTAATATCAACCCGGCTAAATACGCTCACAACAGCAATGTAATTGCAAAGGTTAATTTGTGTGAAAATCCTGTAACATCTAATAGGTACTATTTGATGGCTGAATCTAACGGAGAATTGCGTGGGGTAACTCAGGTAAGAACTAACAACGAACAGCATAATTTTTACTTAACAACCTTTGGTAACTCTGCTAACGAGAAGTTCAATTATTACCTGTACGATGTGGGCACTAAACAAAAAATTGAGCTCGATTTTCATAACGAAAATAGTGCCAACAGCATTGTTGGAAGCTACACTAAACCCATTGCCATGAGTAACACCAGTGAGTTTAATTGCAATAGCTTGGTTATGGAGAAAAAGGTGGCTATTTACCCGGTACCTTTTACAGATTACATCAATGTTGAGTTGGTTAATAATTACCAAGGAACTTATGTGGTGAAGCTATTTGATATTCAAGGCCGACAATTACTTAGCGAATCATTTAAGAAATCTGACCAATGGTTGGTACACAAAATAAATACACAGTCGATACCAGAAGGCACGTATTTAATTCAAATTATTTCAGACAAAGAAGTTATCAATAATAAATTAATAAAATAAAAATGAACCTAACAAAATATATATACTTTGTTATTGCATTGGTTTTATTCTCAAGCAAAGCAAAGTCTGCTGCTCCAACCTGGACAGTTAACGCAGCCTCATTTCAATACGCTATGACCTTAACAGCTAAGGCAGAGCTAAACTGTAATAATCTTAACAACCCAAGTAACAAGATTGCGGTCTTTGTAAACGGTCAAATAAGAGGAGTTGCCAATACTTCTAATGTGGTAAATGGCGCCTATATAGCCACCATGACTGTATACAGCAATACCACAAGCTCAGAAAACATTCGCTTCAAATTTTATAATGCATCAACTGATAGTGTATATGATGGCGTTGATAGTATATTATTTCAAGAAAATGCAGCTTACGGAACTATTGGGTCTCCCTTTATAGTTAAAAACAACAATGCACCAATAGCTCTGCAATTAAATAATAGTTCTATAAATGAAGGCCTAGCCATTAATACCAACATTGGCAACTTTACAACAACCGATAACGATGCTGGACAAACTTTCACATACAGTTTAGTTAGCGGCACAGGCAGTGCAGATAACGCCAATTTTAACATTTCTGGAAGTACCCTTCGCACCAATGTGGTATTAAATTTCACAAGCAAAGCAAGTCATAACATTCGTATTAGAACTACAGATACCCATGGCTGTTTTTTTGAACAAACCTTTACCATCACAGTAAACGATGTTAATACTGCACCTACCGAAATTTTTATAAGTGACTCAACTGTAAACGAAAATAGTCCAGCACTTACTATAATTGGTTCGTTTTCTGCATTAGACAATGATTTGAGCGACACCTACACCTATTCCTTGGTAAGTGGAACAGGCAGTACAAATAATGCAAGCTTTAATATAAACGGTTTGAACCTAAGAACCACTGCTATTTTTAATTACGAAGTAAAATCTAGCTACAGCATTAGAGTGAGGGTAACAGATGGCGCCTCTAACACCTTTGATAGGGTATTTACAATTTTGGTTGATGATATAAACGATGCACCCACTGATATTAGAATTAACGCTAGTGCTACCGGGACAAATTTTGCAGAGAATAAGCCACTTGGTTCATTAATTGGTTATTTAACAACCACAGATGAAGATGCTAATAATACCTTTACTTATTCATTTGTAAACATTACAGGTAACAATAACAGCGATTTTTCCATTGTTAGCAATCAATTAAGAACCAACAGCTTGTTTGATTTCGAAACCCGTCAAAATTATGTAGTGTTTATTCAAACCAATGACGGCATGGGCGGTTTATTTACCAAACAATTATTGCTTCAAGTAGTAGATAGTAATGATGCGCCAACTGCCATAAACCTCACCAATACAAGTATAAGCGAAAACCTACCTACCAATACCTTCGTGGCTAAACTTTCAGCCAACGACCCTGATGCTGTTTCGGTTCATACCTTCAGCTTAGTGAATGGAGCAGGTAGCAGCGGGAATGCCAATTTTACCATTAGAAATGATAGCTTATTTACCAATAGCGCCTTTGATTTTGAATCAGTTTCAAGCTATAGCATTCGTTTAAATGTGAGTGATGGAATGGGAGGTGCCTTTCAGCAATCCTTTAGCATCAGTGTTTTAAACGCCAATGATACGCCTACCGATATTAATATAAATTCTAATCAAATTGCTGAGAACTTAGCAGCCAATACGGTAATAGGAACTTTGGCTACCGCCGACCAAGATGCTAGTAATACATTTATTTATACTTTGGTTTCTGGAACGGGAAGTGCAGATAACGCAAGTTTTAACTTGGCAGGCAGTAGTTTAAGATCATCTACTGCATTTGATTTTGAAACCAAAAATTTATACTCGATTCGTATTCGCTCTACCGATAATGGCGGGGCATACTTTGAAAAAATATTGAACATTCAAGTTACAGATGTTATAGATGCCCCAACAAACATTCTACTTAGCAATGATAGCATCAGCGAAAATCTGGCAACAAACACTTTGATTGGCAACTTATCAGGTGTTAGTCAGGATGCCTCTCCCTCTTTTACCTTTACCTTTAACAACAATATGCCGGGTAACGATAATAGTAATTTTATTTTAGTAGGAAACCAATTACGAAGCAATGCTGTGTTCGACTTTGAAACCAAAAATGTGTATACTTTATACATTACCGCCAGCTCAGGTGCTAGTACTACTTACTCAAAAATTATTCAAGTATTTGTGCGCAATCAAAACGATGCACCCACTGATGTTTCTTTGAGTATAAACACCATCAAAGAAAACAGACCAGCGGGTTCATTTATTGGCATCTTTTCTAGTGCAGATGCAGATGCCAATAGTACTTTTTCGTATTCATTGGTAAATGGAATAGGTGGCTCAGACAATGCTACTTTTCTGGTAAGAAACGACAGCCTGTATACAGCCAGCATATTAGATTTCGAAACTAAAAACAGCTTCTCTATTCGTGTTCAAACAACCGATAATGGAAATCTAAATTTCCAGAAAGTCTTTACCATTATGGTAAGCGATAGCAACGATGCACCAATAAGCCTGAGTTTGAGCACGAATTCATTAAATGAAAATTTAGCCGCTGGTACAGTTATTGCAACTCTCAGCACAGTAGATTCAGATGCGGGTCAAACACATAGCTATTCTTTAGTTAGCGGATTTGGTTCAGACAATAACAATATGTTTAACATTGTTGG
The DNA here is from genome assembly GCA_030699355.1 of Bacteroidota bacterium. Lineage (GTDB taxonomy): Bacteria > Bacteroidota > Bacteroidia > UKL13-3 > UKL13-3 > B1. Next base: position 21,884 of record JAUYMZ010000461.1, read on the forward strand.
TAACCAATTACGCTCTAGTGCAAGCTTTAATTATGAAGTAAAAAATTCTTATAAAATTAGAATCCAAACCAATGATGGAAACGGTGGTACCCATTCAGACACATTCTCGATATATGTTCTGAACGCCAATGATGCACCTACTAACATTTCATTAAGCAATAACGTTGTAGTAGAAAACAGACCGCTAAATAGCTTGGTTGGACTACTAAATACCACTGATGAAGATGCTGGAAACTTTTTCTCCTATTCATTCTTACCCATTGCCGGAAACGATAATGCAGTCTTTTATATCAATGGAAATCAATTAAGAACTAACGCTCAATTTGATTTTGAAAGCAAACAAATTTACAATGTATTTATTCAAACCAGTGACGGTTTGGCTACCTTTTCTAAACAGTTTGTTATTTCTATTTCAGATAGCAACGATGCACCAACCAATGTAGTTTTAAGCAATAATACGGTTGATGAAAACCTTCCAATTAATTCTTTTGTGGGCATGTTGTATAGCACAGATGCTGATGTAAACAACACCTTTAGTTATTCATTGGTTACAGGAAATGGTTCTACCAATAATGCCAATTTCATAATTAGAAATGATAGTCTTTTAACTGCTGGGCCGTTTAATTTTGAAGCCAAATCATCCTACAGCATAAGAATTCGTACAAGCGATAATGGCTTGTTATTCTTCGAAAAGCAGTTTCAAATTCTTATCAATGATGCCAACGATGTACCAACTGATATCATATTAAGTGCCAATGAAATTACCGAAAATAGAAGTTCAAGAACATTTATTGGCTCCCTACAAACTAGCGACCAAGACCCTTCTCAAACTTTTAGCTACTCATTTGCGGCAGGTAGCGGCGATACAGACAACCTAGCATTTGTAATTATTGGAAATGAACTTCGCTCGAATAGAGTTTTTAACTATGAATCTAAAAGCAACTATTCTATTCGTATACAAAGTAATGATGGAAACGGAGGAACTACAGAAAAGGTGTTTGGTATTATTATAGCGGATAGCAACGATGCGCCTACTAACATTGTATTAAGCACACAAACTATTGCAGAGAACTTACCAATAGCCACCAAAGTTTGTGATATGAGCACCATAGACCAAGATGCCAATGATGTATTTACATATAGTTTCGCAAATGTTACTGGCAATAACAATAACAACTTCTTTATTATTGGTAACGAACTTAGAACAAATACTACATTCGATTTTGAAACTAAAAACTTTTACATTGTTGTACTTACCGCTACAGATGCTGCTGGTAGCAGTTTTAGCAAACAATTTGTAATTCAAATAAAAGACAGCGTAGATGCTCCAACAGCGCTAGAATTGGGAGATAATTCGGTGAGTGAAAACATGCCAATTGGAGAAATAGTAGGAACTTTTACAGCTGCCGATGCCGATCAATTCTCAGGATTTAATTATAGTTTAGTTTCAGGAATTGGCTCCATAGATAATGGCAACTTTAGTATTGTTAACGATACGCTTTACACCAATGCCGTCTTTAATTTTGAAGTTAAGAAAACATACTCCATCAGAGTAAGAGTAACAGATGTAACCAATGCCACTTTCGAAAGAGCTTTCAACATTCAAATTACCGATGCCAATGACGCTCCTACAGCACTCCTATTATCTAACAACACCTTGCAAGAAAACCAACAAGTTTTAACAGAAATTGGCCTGTTTACTACTACAGATATTGATGCAGATGAAGTACATAAATACGCATTGGTATCAGGCGTAGGTTCAACCGATAATACTGCCTTTATTGTGGAAGGAAATACCTTAAGAAGCAATTTCTCTGCTAACTTCGAAAATAAAAACTCCTACTCTATTCGTGTATCTACCAAAGACAACGGCGGTTCGGTATTAGAAGAAGTATTTGTAATAAATATTGTAGACATTAGCGAAAAACCAAATATTAACGACCAAGAATTTACTGTATCAGAAAACGACAGCATAGGTACTAATATTGGTAGACTGGTTTCTAATAGTCCGGATGCCGCAGCCAATTTAACATATGGTTCTATTGGTCTGAACCCATTTTTTGCTATAGACTCTACCACAGGAGATATTAGGGTTAAACAGCGGATAGATTACGAGAAAGATAATGCCATTTCCATTATAGTAGTTGTAACAGATAGGCAAGCTGCACCACTTTATGATACGGCCATTGTTACCATTTATGTGAAAGATGAAATTGAGGTAAATCAGCCTTTACCGGTAAACAATTATTTATCGCCAAATGGAGACGGACTAAACGATTTCTTTTCAATTGATAATCCAGAATTATATTCTGCATACAGCTTAAGCGTGTATAATGAAAGTGGCATGGAGGTGTTTTCAATATCAGGAAATTATCAGAACAATTGGGACGGCACCTACCAAGGCAATAAACTGCCAACAGGTGTATATTTTTATGTTTTTAGTAATAGCAAAACTGGCGATAAGTTCAGGGGAGCTTTAAATATTATAAACCAATAATAGAAAGGAAAATCGTTATGAAAAATTTAAATAAAATAATAACTAGTATATTTTATACATGCTTATGTATGGGTGCATCTGCACAAGATCGCTCCAATTTTTATACTCAATTACTTAATCCGTATTTAAGTAATCCGGCGTTAACTGGCAGCTACGATGCCATTCATGCCGCCTTTAACGCCAAAACACTCGTTGGAGGAATCGCGTCTTCACCTCGAACCATTAACTTTTCGCTACATTCTACCTTAGGTAAATCCTCGGATGGAATTGGCGTGAAAGCAATAAGCCAATGGAGTGGCGCCTTTCAAACGGTTAACTTAGAAGGAAGTTATAGCAAACTTGTAAGGCTAGCTAACAATCATAACCTAAATTTAGGTTTAAGTTTAGGTTTTATGCAAACCAATCTTAATACAGATTTTTTAAGTTCCCAAGTTAATTTTAATGACCCAACACTAACTAATCCAACCTTAAATGATTTATTGGTAACAGGAGGAGCAGGTTTTGTGTATAGATTTAAAAAACAATTAGAAATCTATGGCTCTTCACCAATGATGCTAACTGGGTCTCAAAACCTAAATGGGTTTTTTATTGCGGGAGCCAACTATACGTTTATTGTGGACGAAAATGCAGCATATAAAATTAAGCCAATTGTAAACTATTATAATTTTGTTGCGGCGCCTAAACTGGTAGATGTAATAGTAAGTGGGAGTTGGAACGAAACTGTTTCATTAAACTTAGGATATAGAACCCACGGTTCAGCCATTATAGGTCTGGGATTTAACTTTAAAAATGTATTGGTTAACTACAATTATTACCACCATACTGGTAATTTAAACAAATTAGCTCCTGCCTCAAATGAAGTATCTATTGCCTTTAACTTTCGCAAACCAGAAAGAAGGATTCCAAGTAAAGAGATTGTAAACGACCAGATTATACAAGACCAAATTGAGAAAATAAATCTAAAAATTAATGCCCTTCTTAATTTAGAACAAAACAGTCCTGGTTTAATTAATATCAAAAATGAAATGGCCAAACTTAACAAAGACCTAGAGAAAATATTGGCTAAATACAAAATTGAAAATATAGACCAATTGAAAAGAATTAAAGAGCTTCAAACAAATTTAGAACTCATTATTGCCAAGTTTAACGATAAGTAATATGTTTAAATTTAATCTCTTAATCGTTCTCTTCCTGTTTGGGTTCAGCCAGATTTATGCCCAAAATAAACGCGATAGCAGCAATGCTGAAATAAAACAGCAGGCTGTTGAAATGCGTGAAAAACTAAATAAATATTTGGCTGATAATTTATTGGAAGAGCAAATTAAAAAGGATACTGGCGTGCAAGTATTTTTTGATTCTATGAGCACCATGATTAGCAAACAGCAGAGTGAAATTAATAGGTTAAAAGAGCAATTTGAGCAATTGGAAAAGCAGCTAAACCAAGGAACAATGAATGCTGGTTCTCCAAAACAAAAGCAACATAAAATGGTGGCAGATATGGCTCGTGGAACAAGCTTTCATTGGGTAGGCGATAATCAGTTAAACTTGTATTTTCCTTTTGATGGCTCTGAATTAAGTGCAGAGCAGCAAGCCGAGTTGCGTATCCTTTTAAAATCTCAAAAAGGTATTCGGGTAAAACTAAATGGCTATACAGATTGGGTGGGTGGCGAAAAACACAATAAAAAATTAGCTTCGAATAGGTGCTTAAGTGCTGTAAAATTTTGTAAGGAGTTTAAAATTCCTTACAAAATTTCGAGCTATACCAAATGTAATACCTACGAAGTTTATTCCGATGAAACTGCCAAATGGTGCAGGAGAGTTGAAATTATTATTTACTAATACTGCCAATTTTATTTAATTTTGGCTATGAAATTTTTTGTTTATACCCTCAACACCACAAAATCTGGGATAATTTTTGTTTTGTTGGCTATGCTATTTTTATCCTCGTGTGCCATATACAATGGCAATATTACCGGCAATGCACAGCTAAGTGGTAATAATTTTAGGTATGTTGGAAAAGTTGCATAAAATGAAAAAAATCCCGGCACACATGAGCGCATACCGGGATTTTTAGATGAAAACCTTTGTTTACTGACAACCAAATAAAAATTTCGTTTTTTTATCTGTTTGGTCAGCAACGGAGGAGTAATTTTTCTTTCTTACAGTTATTTCAATATCTGTTAAGGTATACCCATTAGGCACAGATAAAAAACTATTAGGAATCATTGTTATTTTAAACCTACCATCTGCTAAGCGTTTCATTTGAAGTTTAGGATTATCAGTTACCCTAAAAAACTTATTGGGTTCAATGGTTAAGATAGCTCCTGAAGTATCTTTGGCCGTGGCAACCATATGAATATAAACATCACCCTCGCTCAGGTTTTTCATACTAGCTTTTGGCTCATTGGGATTATCATAAATTAGCGTAGTAATTTGGTCTCCAAACATGGTTCTAGGAATTGCGTACAAAATACCTCTTTCAACCGAAGGAGGATCAATGGTTAAATTAAGATCCTCTGTTTTAACATCTGGGTCTCCAAACCCTCCACCATCTTTCGGTTTCACTAGGAAACTTATTCCTTGCGCATAAATTACAGATGCCTCAACGCCATAAAATTCGGTTGGTATCATTTCATAATACCAAACATTAGGCCCTAAAGATTCATCTTTGGTCATCATTAACCTATCATTACTATTTTTCCATGGCTTATCACCAGTGCCATTTAATAACGAATCAACCCTAGCCTCAACCGGCTTCCAGGTCCAAATATAAAAAGGCCCAGCAGGATTAGACTTCATGGCTTCAGCAGCGGCATCAGTTGTTTTGTTTATATCACAATAGATGCGAATTGGTTTCGTAACATCTGGTTTTTTAGGTTCAACCCAAGCCACTTGAGCAAACGATTTATTAAAGGCGAATAAGATTAATATGGCAGCTAATATATTTTTCATAATTAATTAATTTTAAAGAATGAAACACTGTAAGAAAAAGCCTTTTCCGCTTCACAATTAACAGAACTAACAAAGTTAATTTGCGGAGCAGGTGAAAGTAGATTTTTTCCAATAATTACCTCGCTTGCTGGATTTCCATTTAGGTCTTTAAGAATAATTTTGGAAGGGTATCTATTGTCGTCGAAACTCCATTTACCATTGCTTAATTCGAAGAGATTAAGAACCAGATTTGTGGTATCAACAGTAAAGGAACTATCAGTTGTATTGAATATAATATTGGGAACTTGCCCAGATTCTGAGGTAAGAAAATCGGCAATATTCATAGATTCTTTAACAAGTGACTTTTCATCTATCTGCAAGGCATTGGTCATTCTCCAAGTACCATTTAATGCAGCAGCAATTTTTTCTGGCGAAGACACAGGTGGTGCAACTTCCTTACTATCATCATATTTCTTTTTACAAGCAGAAATAGAAATACCGATTAATACGATTGCTATTCCAAATAAATTTATTTTTTTCATATTGATAATTATTAATTACATCCTCCTTCTGGATTAAATATAAAGCCTTGAACAGTACCAGCTGATGCTGGAAATTGTAGCACCATACCTGGGCAATTCCATGGTGCATTTCGAATGGTAGTAGAAGGTGAATGAAAAGCCCCCATTCTTTTTAACTGCACTATACGATCCCCTTCGAGATGCATCTCTAATCTTCTTTGTAGCCTTACCTCATCAATTAAAGCTTGCCCGCTAAGGGCTGATAATGAAACATACTTGGCACTTGTTTCACCATAAGCTCTTTTAACAATAAGCCCTAAATCCAAAATGGCAGAACCCGGATTTGATTGTAAAGCAAATATTTCTGAGCGCATTAAAAGCATGTCGGTTAAGGTTAAATAAGGTGTTGCAAAATTATTGAGATTAAATTTAGTAGAAACTTTAATTTCATTTACTTGCCCAGCGTTTATTAAACCAGCAAATTTACTCCTTCTATCGGTAGTATCAGACGATAATAAATTATACAATTCGGCAGATATACCTATTGTTGGTATATTGATGTCGTTTCTATAACTACCTTTAAATCCTGAACCCCTTGTATTGATATCATAAGCCGAATTGGTGGTTACAAAACCAAAGATTATCTCACTTTCTACCTCAGCCCTATTAAATCTGTTTAAGCTGTCGCTTAAGGCATATCCTGCGCCAATTACTTCATTTAATAAAGGCAAAGCAGCGTCATAATTTCCCATTGTAAAATATACTTTAGCAAGTAATGCCTTTGCGGCATTTCTATTCGCAAATACACCATTGCTAATTGGTAAAAGGGAAATAGCTTTTTGCAAATCAGAAACAATCAGACTATAATTACTTGCAACACTGCTTCTCAAAACTACCTCATTTTTAGCCCTAGTTCTTTCAATAATGCCCAAATGACTATTATCAGGAGTAAAGCCAGCAGGTTGTGCCCAAAGTTTCACCGTTTCAAAATGGCAAAGTGCACGTAAAAAGGCTGCTTCACCTTGAAGGCGCTCTTTTTCACCCTGCGCAAAAGCTACCTGATCGTAATATAAATCCATTACATTTACCCTATAAATTGTGAAATAAGGCTGTGAATAAGCAGAATTAGTGGCTCCGTTAAATTGGGCAACACTTCTGTTAAAAATAGCTGTTGTATTTCCATCGTTATTAAGTGGACTAGTTACATCATCAGCAAGTAAGTCTGAGATAACTTGAAACTGACCATTCATCATATTTGCGCAAGCATCATAACATGAGTTTAGTAATTTCTGCATATCTTCTGCAGATTTAATTGCTTCAGCCGGATCCAAACCAAAAGATGGATCAGGATTTACATCCAGGCTTTTTTCGCAAGACGAAAAGGAGACAACGATTAATAGACTAATCGTACCCAATAAAATTTTATGTATTAATTTTTTCATTTTAATTCGATTAGAAAGTTGCCATTATTTGAAAATTATAAGTGCGTTCCTGAGGAGCATTTAGGTAGTATGTTCCCTGCGATTGCATATTTCTAGAAGTATTTATATTTCCTTCGCCATCTCTGGCAATTTCGGGGTCTAAACCTGGATAGCTAGTTAATACAAATAAGTTGGTACATATAAATGCAATTCTTGTACTTGACATTTTTCCTTTTTTGGCCCATTTTTCTGGCAAATTATACCCTACGGTTAAGTTTCTTAATCTTAAGAAACTCGCATCATGCAACCACATCGGCGTATTATATTGCCAATAATCTGGCAAGCCATAAGTTGAGGGGTCTAAGGTTAAACGTGGAAATGCAGCTACATCACCTGGTTGTCTCCATCTATCAGCAATTTCTGGTCGAGAATTCCAAAAGCTCATCACTCCTAGCTGACGTTTTGCAGACGCGTCATAAATATTACCACCAATCTGATAAACGAATAATAAACTCAAATCCCAGTTCTTGTATTTAAAATTATTAGTAAACCCGCCTACAGCTTTAGGAAGAATACTTCCTACAGGAACTCTATTATTGGCACTCCAGGTAAAAGTTTGATTTCCTTCTTTATCAAGATACACTGGTCTACCAGTTGCTGGGTCTACATGTGAAAACCTAACCAAATAGTATGTGCCTACTGGACTGCCTACTACAACCCTTGTGTCATTTGTTCCACCACTAACCGCTTCCTCGGTATATGCTCCTGTGCTAGTTATTTCGTTGAAATTTCTGGCTATATTGGCCATAATACTCCAAGAAAACTTAGACTTCCTAATTAGGTTTGCCCTTAAACTAAATTCAGCTCCATAATTTCTAATAGCTCCAACATTGTCATAATAATTGCCAAAACCAACGGATGGATCAAGGTTTAAATTCATAATAACATCAGTAGTTCTTTTATCATAAAAATCAAAAGTTCCTGAAATTTTGTTGTTAAAAAATGCAAAGTCTAAACCTGTATTAAACGTCCAAGATGTTTCCCATCTTAAATTAGGATTCTCAAGTTGTGTGGGGTACAAAGTTGGATTTCCATTATAAGTAATAGCTGAGTTGGCCTGAAAAAATCCAAATCGTGCATTCGGGTCAAAATCTGAATTTCCAGATCTACCATATGAGGCACGAAGCTTTAACAAAGAAAGCTGTTTAAAATTCTCTAAAAATCGCTCTTCGTTCATTAACCAACCTGCAGAAACAGAAGGGAAAAAACCATATCTACTATTATCCCCAAATCTGGAAGACCCATCATAACTAAATGCAAAATTTAAAAAATATTTATACTTGCTATTGAAATTAATCCTTCCAAAAAATCGTTCAAATTTCCATTCACTAGGCACTATATAGAGTTTTAAATTATTGTCTGTTTTTCTTCCATTGGTAAGAAAACCGTTAGCATTTCGCTCAACAATATTAAATCCTTGTGTTAATGCTTGTTGACGTTCAAATCCTCCCACAAAATCTAATTTATTCAATTTATTAATTTTATATTCATAAGATAATTGAGCCAAATAATTGTAATTATTGGTATACCTTAAATTCTTCACGCCTATAGAAGCTGTGTCTGAACCCATTGTTCTGGTTAGCTCTTGTGGCAAAAATTGGTCGTCTGATATGTTCTGATAGTCGTAATTACCCTGCACCCTAGCTTTCAAATTATCGGTAATAGCATAATCAAAAGCCATATTTGCTATCGTTCTTTGTTCATTGGTTACCCATTTAAAAAGATCTCTCATCATCACAGGATTGGTTCTGAACCCAGCATCTGAATTATTGAATAAAAAATAAGTGCCATCCGGATTACGAACGGGATAAAATGGCAATGCAGACGACATCAACAATCCGTATCCCCCGCTCCAACCACTGTTTACTCTTATATTATCTGCATGTGTAAAAGAGGTACCTACCTGCATCTTCAATTTTTTTGAAATTTGATAATCCAAGTTAATTCTTCCTGAAATTTTATCATATGAATTTCCTTTGATGAAAGTTTCATTTTTATTATAAGATATACTTGAATATAAAGATAATTTATCCCACCCTTTCGAAAGAGTTAAATCGTGCTGATGTTTCACGCCAACTTGCGTTAGCTCATTATACCAATCTGTATTATTATTTCTAGCCTCATCCCAAGTCATGTTATTAATACCAAATTTATTAAAATCTGGTTTACCCGTGTTACCATCATTAATCCATGCTTCTTCCATCAGATTAAGCAACTCATCTCGGCCTACCAAGCGGGGCCTTGCAGAAGGAGTTGAGAAGCCCATTTGCGCATTATAGGTTATGCGTGTTTTTCCTTTGCCTGCGCGCTTGGTTGTTATTAAAATTACCCCGTTAGCTCCCCGAGAACCATAAATAGCAGTGGCAGCAGCATCTTTTAACACCTCTATACTTTCAATATCATTTGGATTAATTGTAGCTAAAGGATTAAAATTAGCTCCCCCAGCATTTCCAAATGCACCATAATCTTGTGTCATTGGTATTCCATCTATCACATAGAGTGGATCGCCACCCGCAGAAATGGAAGAAATACCCCTAATACGGACAATACTAGGCGACCCAGCCAATCCACTTCCTTGCGTAACCGATACACCCGCTAATTTCCCTTGAAGCGCTTGCTCAAAACTTTGAACGGGCAAATCATTAAACTCTTTTTGTCCAATTTTTGAAATAGCAGATGTAATTTCTCTTTTGGTTTGCGTTCCATAACCAACAACCACCGCTTCATCTAAATGATTTTCGTCTACTTTTAGCGATAGGTTTAAAACTAAATTCTGACCTGCTGTTAACTCAATGTTTTTAAATTCATTCTTCATCCCAACATACTGAAAACGCAGGCGATATTTGCCAGCACTTAAACCAGAAATAACATAATCTCCGTTTAAGTCGGTTTGAGCACCACTTTTAGTGCCCTCCACAATAACCGTTGCCCCAATCAAAGGCTCCGATTTACTGTCGGTTAATTTTCCTTTTATAGTTTGGGCTTGCGAACCCAAAGCCAAAAAGAAAACAAAAATTGATAGTAGAGTTGTTCTCATATTTAGTTATATAAAATTATTTTTTTTGTTACTAATCCTTTAGCTGAATTTAAAGTTAAATAATAGGTTCCTGGTGTTAATGTACCTATCCATATTTCACCCTCAACAATTGAATCTCCCTTAACTAATTTCCTTCCCATAATATCTGTTACCTCATAACCCGTAACAGTAAATCCCGACCTAATATTTATAAATCCAGAAGTTGGATTAGGAAAAATAGTAAGTTCTGCATTTTCTTCTATTTCTTCCAATACAGTTGAAATTTCCAAGTTGGGCTTTTCAAGTTTTACATCTGTTAACAAAACATATTTTCCAGCCTTTAACTGAACCGTATCGCTTGTACTATTAAAATATACTGAGTCGCCCTCAAAGAAATTATACCACCAACCAGCATGATTTACCTTTCTTATTAATGGCAAAGTAGAAGTGCCAAAATTAGCAGCAACAAATACATTCAAAGAACTATCGTTTAATAGCATGGTTTTAACTGTACTTGTTAAATTATTCGTAATGGTTCCTGTTGCAAATACTTGATATTTAGATTTTAAATAATTCATTGCAGAAAAAACATTGTATAACCTTTTCCTTGGGGCTTGCTTCAAATAATCCCATCTTATTGGTTTGTTGTCTAGCCTACAATTATTATTTACCGTTCCATCCTTACAAGTATTAATACTATATGGGTATCCTAATTCGCCAAATTGCCATATCATATAAGGACCAGGCATGGCAGCCAAAATTACTGCTGCTGCCTCACAACGCTCCAAAGCTGTTAAAGTATCTCTTACATTATAATTTGGAGATGTGAACCCAAAATTTAAATTTTTATACATCAACCTTTCTTCATCATGGCTCTCCGCATATCTTATCAAATTGGGTTCAGACCAACCTCTATGTTGCCATAAAGCTGGCCTTAAATCGGAATTATAACCCATTGTTGCCTCATTAAATGCATGGTTTATATTCCCCCAAAACATAAACCCATAATCTGATAAAACCTTTTCTTCACTATTATCTGCAAAATGCTCTAGAATTAAATAACAATCTTGGCAGGTTGGCCTAAGCTTATCCGAAATTCTTCTCCATAAATTAATTCTACTTTGGTCGTAAGCACTCCAAGCAGATACGTCGGTTGGTGTATTACGTTGAGTAAATCCTTTAGATAAATCAAACCTATATCCATCTATTTTATACTCCTTAATCCAATATTTTACAACTGTATCCACAAAATTTTGGGTATATAAACTTTCATGGTTAAAATCGTAACCTACGTTAAAGGGATGTTTAGCATCATCGTTGAACCAAGGATTATTTTGAGGCTTGCCTGTGTTGGTATTAAAATACATTCTTACCATACTGCTTTGTCCAAATGAATGATTTAACACCATATCCATAATTACCGCAATTCCGTTTTGGTGACAAACATCTATGAACTCTTTTAACTTATCTTTAGTTCCATAATATTTATCTGGTGCAAAATAAAAAGCGGTGTTATAACCCCAACTTTCATTTCCTTCAAATTCGTTGAAAGGCATAAGTCCGATGGCATTTATACCAAGTCTTTTAAGATAAGAAATGGTATCAATTAAAGCTTGATAATTGTGTTTGCCAACAAAATCTCTTATCAATAATTCGTAAATAATTAAGTTATTGGATGCTGGCTTTTTAAAATCAGTAATAAGCCAATTATAAGGTTTTTGCGCGGTTTGAAAAACGGAAACATAATGGGTAGTTTTACCTTGAGGATATGGTTTTAAATTAGGATAGGTTTCCGCATCTATAAATTTATCATTATCCCCATCTAAAAATTTATCTGCATAAGGATCTGCAACACGAAGCTGTTGTTTGTCTATCGAATATTGAAACGCATACTCTTTCCCAGGCTCTAATCCGGTAATTTGTATCCAATACCTTATTCCGTCGGGGGTCCTTTTCATTTCATAATTTG
>JAUYMZ010000462.1 GCA_030699355.1 Bacteroidota bacterium
TGCTATTAAAGGTAAATTAAATTCTACTGAAGCTGCAACAATGATGCAACCAATTGGTTATAGTAATTCAGGAATTGTGGTTGCGAAAGGTAGATTGGTTACAAATTTTAATATCGGAGACCGAGTAGCCTGTGCAGGTTCCGGCATAGCCGCACATGCCGAGTTTACTGCTATTCCAATTAACTTGGCAGTTAAAATTCCTGATGGCTTGGATTTTGTTTCAGCTGGCTTTACAACAATTGGTGCAATTGCAATGCAAGGAATAAGGAGAGCAAATGTTGGATTTGGAGAAACAATTGTAATTACTGGCTTGGGTTTGTTAGGACTTATTGCAGTTCAAATCGCAAAAGCATGGGGATTAGTTGTAATTGGTACAGATTTAAATGAGGAGCGATTAAGTTTAGCAAAAGAATTTGGAGCAGATTTTTGTATAAAAGCTAGTGATTCAGAATTTCAACAAAAGGTGAATTCTTTTACAGGTGGATATGGTGTTGATTCGGCAATAATTTATGCAGCTACATCAAGCTCTGTGCCTGCAAACCAAGCTTTATCTGTTTGCAAAAGAAAGGGTAGGGTTGTGGTAGTTGGAGCAATTGGAATGGATTTAGATAGAGATTTGATGTATATGAAGGAATTAGATTTTGTCATTTCTACTTCCTATGGGCCAGGTAGGTATGATGACCTATATGAGCTTCAAGGTATTGATTATCCCTATGGCTATGTTAGATGGACGGAAAATAGAAATATGCAAGAGTTTGTAAGATTGTTGCATAACAAATCAATAAATATTGAGAGTTTAATAAGCAATAAATTTTCAATTAACGAAGTGGATGAAGCTTACAAAAGTTTGATTGAAAATCCTGGAAAAAATATCTCAAGTGTTTTTCAATATTCTCATGCAGAACCTGTTTTAATTGAAAACAAAATATTAAAAACTGAAAAAACACATATTTCTGGCAAAATTGGGGTAGGAATTGTTGGGGCAGGAAGCTTTATTCAAAGAAATCATCTGGCAAATATTTTGGCCTTGACAGATGAATATGAGTTGATAGCTATTGCAAATAGAACTACAGCCTCTGCCCAAAAACTTCATGAAAGTTTCAATACAAAATATGCGACTACAGATTATAATGATTTATTAAAGGATGATAGGATAAAACTAATAATAATTGGAACCAGACACAATCTTCATGCACAACAAGTAATTGATGCTATTAATGCTGGAAAAAACGTATTAGTTGAAAAACCATTGGCAATGAGTTATGGTGAATTGGCGGAAATTGAAAGAGCCTACAAGAATTCTGAAAATTTAACAATAACCGTTGGCTTTAATAGAAGGTATTCGCCATTGGTTCAAAAAGCGCTAGAAATTTTAAGACGAAGCAATAGCAAAAGAGTAATTAATTATAGAGTAAATGCTGGGTATTTTCCACCTGATATTTGGATTCAGAAAATGGAAGAAGGTGGTGGAAGAATAATTGGCGAGGTTTGCCATTTCATTGACCTTATTGCATATTTGGCAGAAAGTAAAATAAAAAGTATTGGGGCCATACATATTCCAGTTGGAAATGAAATTCAATCAGAAGATAATGTGATTGTATCAATTGCATTTGATAATGGTTCAATTGGGGTATTAACTTACGCCTCAATTGGTGGTAAGGAAATGGAAAAGGAGAGGATAGAAGTTTTCTCTAATAAGGAATCACTTGTAATAAATGATTTTAATAATTTAGAAGTTTATAATAGTTCTGAGGGGGGATTAAAGTTAAAGGATACTGATAAAGGCCATAAAAAATTAATTTCAGAATTGGCAAATATAATCCAAGGTAAACCTTCTTTAATTAAACCATTTGAAACCGATATTGAAATGACCAGAATTACTTTAGATGTTCTGGATATAATACATAGTAATTAATAATAAATATGCGTATTCACTTTATTGCTGGAGCCAGACCTAATTTCATGAAAATTGCTCCAATTATTCACGAGATTCAGAAAAGAAAATTAATGGGTATTGAAATTGATTTTAGGATAATCCATACTGGCCAGCATTATGATTCTAAAATGAGTGATACTTTTTTTTTAGAGTTGAATATTCCTTTTCCTGATTCAAATTTGAATTGTGGTGGTGGTAGCCAAGCAGAACAAACGGGAGCCATTATGATTGCATATGAAAAGGAATTACTGGAATTTCCAGCTGATTTAGTGGTTGTGGTCGGAGATGTAACAAGTACAATGGCTTGTTCAATAGTTGCGAAAAAATTAAATACTAAGGTTGCACATGTAGAGGCAGGAATTAGGTCATTTGATTTAACTATGCCGGAGGAAATTAATCGCATGGTTACAGACTCATTATCAGACTATTTCTTTACCACCACTACTATTGCGGGAGAAAACCTAATGAAACTAGGTGTTGAGAAAGATAGGATATTTTTTGTTGGTAATGTAATGATAGATAGCCTATTAGCAAACATGGCAAGACTAAGAAAACCACAGTTTTGGATTGATAATGACATTAAAGAGAAGAATTACTTTTTGCTAACTCTGCATCGACCAGCCAATGTAGATAATGAAACTAAATTTGAAGCTATCATAAATGCTATTGCGAATTCTGCAGGGAACTACCCTGTAATATTTCCAGTTCATCCGCGTACTAGAAAAATAATAGATAAAATTAAAGATAATTTAAATTTATCTTCATTTTATTTATTGGAGCCAATGGGTTATTTGGAATTTAATTATTTGGTTAAAAACTCCTTAGGAATCATAACAGATTCGGGTGGAATTACTGAAGAAACAACTATTATGGGCATACCTTGTATAACTCTTAGGGATAATACTGAAAGGCCTGAAACGGTTTCCATTGGAACAAATGAATTAATTGGAACAAACCCCGAAAAAATTAAACCATATATGGAATTAATTTGTCAAGGTAATTGGAAAAAAGGCGGCATTCCACCTAAATGGGATGGCAAAGCCTCTGAAAGGATAGTTGATGAATTGATTGAATTGAAAAACTAATATTAGGATTTATGAAGATCAACTCAAACAAATATTTTTATTTAAATAACAAGGAGACAGATGGTGCCGTATTTCAGACACAAATTTTGGATTGGCTTCATTTATTTGGCCAAAATGGGGTTTCATTTGAATTAATTCAATTGTTTCACATTAAAGATTTTATTAGGCCAAATTTTGTTAATTCTCAAATTAAAGTAGTTAAAGGTAAGTCAAAAATCTTTAATGGATTTTTGTTTTTTCTTCCAAGTAAAGGCTTTGGAGCTTACTTAAATTTCGGGTTGCTCCTAATTAAACTCCTTATTCCTCTTTTTAAAAGTGGCAAAGTTGTAATTTTCTCGAGAGCTATTATTGGAAGAGAAATACGATTATTAAAAAGAATTTTCCCTTCAAAAGTAGTTTTCATTTTTGATGCAAGAGCCGCCTCTGCCGAGGAAAATAAATATTCGGCAATCAAAACGAGTGATTTTTCCAAAGAGCGATATTTGATGATTGGAAATATTTATTATTTGGAATACGAAACTATTTTGATTGCAGATAAAATATTTTCAGTGTCAAATAGGTTATCTGATTATTTTATTGATAATTTTAAAATTGATAAAAATAAATTTCACCTATATCCTTGCTTATCTAATTCCTCCAAATTTAAATTCAATATTGAAGTTCGCTCTGAAATTCGTTCTGAAATGAATTTTGGTATTGAAAAAAGAGTATTGATATATGCTGGTGGTATAAGTGCAGAATGGCATTTAGCAGATAAAATGATTAAATTCTTTAGGGAGTTATTGAAATTTGAACAAAATTCTGTTTTTCTTTTTCTTTCAAATGATGAAGTAGGATTCAATCGATTAATTCAAAATTTCCCAGATTTAATGGAATTTGTTTTTTATAAAAAGGTTCCTAATGATTTAGTATATAAGTATTTGAATGCAGCTGATTTTGGGTTGCTATTTAGGGATGATACGATTATGAATAATGTGTCTTCACCAACAAAATTCGCTGAATATATGCTTTGTGGATTACCTGTATTGATTTCCCAAGGTGTTGGAGATTATGAAAAGTTTGTTTCGGAAAATAATGCTGGTCTTGTCTTTAAAACGACCGAATTAGAAAACTTTAATAATTTTGATTTTAATAGTTTTCTTAATAAAAAATTTGTGAGAAATGAAATTGCACAATTGGGTCAAAAGTTGTTTTCAAAAGAAGCTTTTGCGCCACATTTGACCCAAATCTTAAGCAATGATTAGGAGGTTATTTGGGACTAATCAACTCAATTCCTTAGGTTGGAAAACAAAAAGGAAAATTGTTGTAATTGAAAGTGACGATTGGGGAAGTATTCGAATGCCATCAAAAAGGGTTTTTGATAGCATGGAAGCTGGTGGAATACCCCTTCATAAATGTCCTTATAACAAGTTCGATTCATTAGAAAGTGAAATGGATCTACAAGAATTGTTTAATGTCTTAACTTCTTTTAAGGATGGTAATGGAAATAGTCCAATAATTACGGCCAATACAGTTATGGCAAATCCAGATTTTGACAAAATTAAAGAATCTAATTTTGAAAAATATTTTTTTGAGACGTTCGATGAAACTTACAAAAAATATCCTGGAAGGCAAAATTCAATAAATTTGTTTAAACAAGGGATAAATGAAAAGATTTTTTTTCCCCAATTTCATGGAAGGGAACATATAAATATTAATCTTTGGCTAAAATTATTAAGAAGTAATAATAAAACATTTGTTAAGGCATTCGATAATGGATTTTGGGGGATTGGTCCTTTAATTGAGAAAAATGGAACACCCATTAATATTCAAGCTTCATTTGATGCATTAGATGTGTCAGAATTGGAGAGTCAATATGAAATCATTTTGGAGGGGTTAAATTTATTTGAAAATATTTTTAAATTTAGATCTTCAACATTTATTGCTAATAATTTTATTTGGGATTCTGGAATAAATGAAGTATTGTCAAAGACAGGCGTATTAGCCTTTCAAGGAATGAAATATCAATTATCACCGATTTACGATGGCCCCAAAAGAAAAAAGGAAAGGCATTATATAGGTCAGAAAAACAACTTTGGTCAATTATATCTTATAAGAAATTGTACGTTTGAGCCATCCGTAAATGAAAAAATAGAATCTGTTAATTCTTGTTTATGGGAAATAGGAAATTCTTTTTTTTGGGAAAAACCAGCTGTAATTTCAAGCCATAGAGTTAACTTTATTGGATCTATCGTGTCTGACAATAGGGGCCAAAATTTAAAATTGTTTAAGGACTTACTAAGTAAAATTCTGCAAAAGTGGCCTGATGTTGAATTTATGACGAGTGCCCAACTAGCACAATTAATTACAGAGAAAAGTTAGAATGAAGATTAAAGGGCATATTTTAATAATTAACAATGGTCTAGCTGGAGGTGGAATAGAAAGAGCGTCAGTAAGTTTAGCAAATTATTTCCATTCTAAAGGGTTTAAAATTACTGTTCTAGCATTATATCAAAGTGAAAAATTTTTCAAATTAAGTGATGGAATAACTTTTTTT
>JAUYMZ010000361.1 GCA_030699355.1 Bacteroidota bacterium
TTTTTCACGCCTGCTAACAGTTGCCTTGCGCAATTGCCGACTTAGTGCTAATTGGTTATTTTGTTTTTGCCCAGAATGTTTTTATCTTGCTTCATGTTGACGCCTCCTAATGCGGCAACTGCGCAAGGCGCCAAAACGTTACCACCAATGCAAAAGACTATGAGATATTTAAGATTATTCATATTTACAATAGTCTTATTACTGCATAAAATTGGCTTGACACAAACGTTTTATTTCAATGACACTGTATTTAAAGTTGGCTCTCAAAAAATTATATATAGCGACTTATTGTGTACGGACAGGTTTGAGCACTTATGTGACTTTCATGAGACAAACAAATTATTTTATGACTCTATCGGACAATTTTTAAAGCAAAATTGTAATGTAAACATAATACTAAGACTTTATACTAGCACAAATATGGACAGTGCATATAGTAGTGCTTGGACAATCCGAAGATCCACTATTATTAGGGACAGATTAGTGAGTGACTTTGGCTTAGACTCAAATCAAATAAAAGCTGAAGGTTACGGACAAAGCGACCCAATTATACAAAGAAGTGAAATTGACAAAATGAGCATGTTAGTACACAAATCAAATGCTCATGCTATAAATAAAAGGACTCTCATAATTATTACTAGGAAATAGGTGACGAAAATGCACTGGTGGTAACAGGTGTCTTGCGCAATTGCCGACTTAGTGCTAATTGGAGATTTTGTTTTTGCCCAGAAAGTTTTTATCTTGCTTCATGTTGACGCCTCCTAATGCGGCAACTGCGCAAGGCACCAAAACGTTAGGGGCAACTTTAGAAAAATATGACTACAATGAAATTAATATTTATATTAAACATTTTCATCTTTTCATTTAAATGTTTCGGTCAGACCTGTTTGCATAAAGACATATCAAAGCAATTTAATTTCGAGACAAACTTAACACGCATTAAAACAAAGAATTTATTTGACTCTTGTATAGTAAAAATTACCATTATTCAAAAAGAGACAAACAAACCCGTTCAGACGATTAAAATTATTTCTGACTATTTTTTTGAGGGTGTATATACTGACTGTAATTCAAAACGCTCATATGTTACATTAAAAAATTTAAACATTGAACCTTGTGACAATGATTTCGGCGACATAATCGTTGCTGACTTCAATTTCGATAACAGAGAAGATGTTGCATTGAAAAAAGACTCTGGAGGTAACGGTGGTCCTGACTACAATTACTATTTGCAAGATTCAACGGGCAAATTTATAATAAACAAATATTTAACGAATAACATGGGATATTTCCCAATTTATATTAATGGAAGAAGTAAAACATTAACAACCCTTGTTCATGCAAATGCAAAAGAGCAATGTAAGTCAACATATAAATTAGACACGTTGACAAACAAATGGAAAAAAATCAGTAAGACATTCGTAGACTATTGAAATAGAATAAAAGCAGCCCCTAACAGGTGTCTTGCGCAATTGCCGACTTAGTTCTAATTGGCTATTTTGTTTTTGCCCAGAAAGTTTTTATCTTGCTTCATGTTGACGCTTCCTCATGTGGCAACTGCGCAAGGCACCAAAACGTTAGC
>JAUYMZ010000463.1 GCA_030699355.1 Bacteroidota bacterium
AAAATGCCTTCATTCAAAATTTCTGCTTGGCTGGGCTGAAGCCCACCCCTATTGATTTTTTTTCGCCTTCATTCGTGCTTTTTTTTTGGCCTTTTTTTTTATAGTGGACTGAAGTCCACGGAGGACGCGTTTTTGGATTTCATTCGTAATTTTTAATTCGTAATTCGTAATTCCACCTACCCAAAGGCTTCGGTGGGCTAAGCATAATTTAAAACTCTAATCTACAAATTCATCGAAATTTATTGATTACGTTCTACAAATTTTGATTAATTTGTAGATTAGATATATTTGTAGGGTTAAATTTGATTTAAATGCAGATAACTAGGAGGCTAAAAAGCAATATTTTGGAGCGCTGGAATGATAGTTTAAATGAAGCGAAAAAAGAAAAGTTAAAATTCCCAATGCTTTTCAAAAGCTTTATCCAGAATGCTCCTTTTCGGTGGTAAGTTCAAAGGATTTTGATGGTTTTTTGTTGTAAATTATGCTTCAATTATTAATCTAAAAACCACTTATGATAGGTTGTAAAAAAGTAGTTTGAAAATGCTAATTTAACTAGCTTTCAGAGTTAATTACTCTTATTACTGATGTAATTTTCGCCACAATAAAATTTTGTTTGTTTACAGAATCTTTCGAGATGATAACAGCCGGACGTTGTTTTGTATTTGATAAGTCGGTAAATGGATATGGAAGCAAAATTATATCACCTTGGCTATATTTCATTTTTATTAATAATTATTCCAATGTTCGTCCTCATTGCTGTCCCAGTCAGCAGCTAATACTGACTTTGAAATGGTGTAAGAACTATGAATGTCTGCTAAGTCTTGCAGGTTGTTGAATAAAAAGTCAACTGTATCTAAAAAGTCTAAAGCTGTAATTTTGAACTCTTTAAATTCCTTGGTTTCAACTGGCTCAATAACTGTTCTAAGTTGAACCAAAACTGGAATTAATGAACGAATAGAATTTACCTCCTTTGCTGCCTGAATTGGTGTTAATTCCTTTAGATAATACAACGAACCTCTTAACTTCACTGTTGATTCCTTAATTTTAGGAATTGCGAATTTCTCATATGTTTCCCAAATAGTTTCAGCAAAATTGAAACTCGAAATAACCCCAAATGATTCTAGGATACTATTGGTATATGTTAGGTTGTAAACCATGTTGCAAAGATATAGTTTTTCACAAAGGAAATCAATTTGCCGAATATAATATATCCTCCGATTTCAATCAGAAATAATTTGATATACTGCTGACCGGTAAAAAGCAATAGATTCTTCACTATGGCTTAGAAAGCCTAAGTAAGCTTGTGTTTTTGAAGGTAGTGTGCCTTTCAACCTCTAAAGCAGCCATGTATATCTGCATCCACCAAATTTAAAAAGTCGCTTAGGTGTTTAACTGTTGCTTCCGGGGGGTAGGGATGCCATTTTAGGTCAGCTCGCATCCAAAACACTTTCCAAATATTTTTATGGTGCACATAAGTGGCCTTGGCATAGCCATGCCTTCTAATCTCCGTGGGGTTTTTAAACAAAGGCCTAATTTCTTGAAGCACCACACTTTGCTCATTTATTTCATAGCCAATGTCGAGCCTATCTCTGATTTCTGGTTTTGGACGAACTTTGGCAATATAATTCTCCATTATTTCAATAATTTCTACAGATTGTGTGATGTCTAATGCCATGGTTTGATAATTCTGGGTTTGTGCTTGGTGTTAGAGAGATTTATTTTGATCCAAACTTATAATATTCGAAAATTATTTCACGCAACTAATTGCATGAAAATGAAGTAACTAAAATATAAAAAAACACTTATTGTGTGTATCTTTCTGATAATGATCATATTACACTTGCTTATTCCGATTATTGATCTCAATTTTACAAAAAATATTTCACATGAATGTAACATTTGAAAAGGCAGAAAATACAACTGTTGAATGGTTAACACCTCCTGAACTTGTTCGAATGTTAGGAGAATTTGACCTAGACCCTTGCACTCCTGTTAACCCTCCTTTTACACATGCAAAAGTAAATTATAACATCAATGATAATGGATTAAAAAAGGAATGGTTTGGCAGGGTATATATGAATCCGCCGTATGGAAAAGGAATGGAGTTATGGATAGAAAAACTAAAAATACATAATAACGGCATTGCATTAATTTTTGCAAGAACTGAGACCAAGTGTTTCTTTAATCATATTTGGGATGATGCGGATGCCGTATTATTTGTAAAAGGTAGAATCAAATTTTATGATATTCATGGATTACAAAAAGGAACGCCAGGCGCCCCCAGTATTTTTATTGCTTATGGAAAAGAAAATGCAATGATACTTGAAGAATCTAAGATTGAAGGAAAATTTATTCGATTAAAATAGTTGGTAAACAATAAAATCAGCCACATTAAATTCTGCATCAATTATCCAATTGTTTTCTTTGAGTAATTTTATTATTGCCTCATTTTCGTTTGCTACATTTTCAACAATACCTAGCACTTGCAAGTTGTTAACCTCAACAGCTTTGTTTGGGGCAAGGGTTGCTCCTTCTGGAGTTAGAATTATAAATTTCTTCATTTCCATAATTTTTTATATCTACCGTTTCCTAGAAACTCTAACAATCCTAAGTCTCTTAGATTTTGAAGTTGTTGCCTAATTTTATCCGTAATTGTGTGATTTGAAGGGTAGATTTTTTTCAACTGTGGTTCAAACTTATTTATGTCTTTCAAAGAAAAAATTTGATTTGGAATGGATTGAGCGCATCTAAAAACTTCTAATTTCCATCCCTTAAGAGAAGAAGAAATTATGTCATTGTGAATTTCAATTACATCAAATTTCTCTTCAGGAGATTCCAATTCAAATTTGGGTAGTTTGATAGATTCTGAAAGGGGAATTTTTGCTAATAATTTACGCACAAAATCAATATCAGTTAGTTTAACCTTTCCAATATTCTCATTTGAAGATATCGATGAAAAATCTGCCACAACTTTTGAGACTATTGCTGCATTATCAGTATAAATACCATATTCATAGTTATTCAAAAGACCACCATTAGTTAAATTGCCAGACGTTATTATTACTTTCTTGTCATCAAAAAGATAAATTTTGGAATGTAGTTTAGGGAAGTTTTTAACTACTCCTTTGTTTTTAATCACATTTTCTAGCCCAGATAAATCAAGAGAACCGGCATGTATATTCATCAATTTAAAAGAAGTTATTAATTCTAAACTGGTGTTATTATTCTTGAATGATAGAAGTTCATTGCAGACGTTTTCTTTTACAAATGGCGATGTAATTTTTATTGATTTTTTTGATTGGGAAACCAATTCCATTAAATTATCCTTCCATGGCGTCTTTAATATTTCCATCAGATTGCGTGTTTTACGGTTGGTATAGTGGTAAGAATTTTTTTATGTGTATCTAATATTAGCTTGAAACTAAAAGCCCAGACTGATAGCTAAAAATCGCACATCCACTTTCGATGATGATTTTAAAATTGGTGGCAAGGTTTTCCCGCAGCATAAACTTCGGCACTTTCATCGTACTTATTATTTCTTTTGTTGCTTTCATTTAGCTGAGTTTTTGTTGTTAATATCTTTCAAATGTAAATTGCAAGGTTAATAAACTTGGTGCAAAGTTGACGTATAGGAAGTAACAAATACATAATTTAATTAACACATTGAAAATTAATGATAAATTGGCATTGTTGGATATGGAATAAATTGGTCAAAAAGTGGCGTTAAACCTGCTTTTGAAGCAATTGTCAATGCAAGTATTAGCCCAATAAATAAAATTACAGCATTTAGATTATTATTTGCAGTCTCAATGAAAATGCTTTTACCCTTACTGATTAAACTATACATTAATGACGAAAGCCATACGATTAAAATCGTTGTCAATATTATTATGCCCAAAAAGATACTGAAATAAGAAAACTCTTTTATTAGCAGGTTGTTGCCTGTAAAACTATTAGGCAATACCTTTATCAAAATCTG
>JAUYMZ010000464.1 GCA_030699355.1 Bacteroidota bacterium
TAAAAAAATAAGAAAAAAAAGTAATTAATTAAAAATTATTTTGAAAATCAAACTTTATGTAAAAAAAATATATGAGACCTCAAACTTAACACTTAATACTTAACACTTAAAACTTAACACTTAAAACTTAAAACTTAACACTTGCCAATTAATACTTTTCATTTGAAACTTAACACTACCTTACCATTAAGCTAACATTAACTTAAGATTGCCGGCCTAAAATTGTATACATTTCAAATGAAAAATAACATGAAAAAATTATCCTTATTATTTATTGGATTATTCGCCGTAACGGCAATCTTTGCGCAGTCTTTAAAAGAAGTAGTAACAATTTCTAGCGATATAACCGCTAACGCTACATGGACAGCAAACAAAATTTATTTACTTAAAGGTATTGTAAGAATTACAAATGGTGTAACCCTTACAGTAGAGCCTGGTACAGTAGTAAAAGGCGGACAAGCAGCTGATGGTTCAAACGCTACCTGTTTATTAGTAGACAAAGGTGGTAAGTTAATAGCCATTGGAACAGCAGAAAAGCCAATTGTTTTCACCTCAAGCCAGCCAAAAGGCGAAAGAGGTTATGGCGATTGGGGTGGTATCGTTATGTTTGGTAACGCACCTGGAAACAAAACCAATCCGCAGTACGAAGGTGGAGTTATACCTGGAACTTATGGTGGAAATAACCCAGCAGATAATAGCGGTACTTTAAAGTATGTACGTATCGAATTTGCAGGTTTTCCATTTGAGCAAGACCGTGAGTTAAACTCTTTAACTATGTGCGGTGTTGGTAACGGAACTAGCATTGATTATGTACAGTGTTCATATAACAATGATGATGCTTTTGAGTGGTTTGGTGGTACAGTTAATGCAAAGCATTTAGTAGCATTTAAAACCAATGACGATTGCTGGGATGTTGACCAAGGATTTAGTGGTAATATTCAGTTTGGTGTTTCTATTGCTGACCCAAACATTGCTGATATTTCAACTAAAAATGGTTTTGAAGTTGATAACGATGCAGGTGGAACAAACGAAGGACCTAAAACTTCTGCTGTATTCTCTAACATGACCGTTATTGGTGCATTTAAAGATACATCTGATGTACGTGATCCATTACACGGTAGAGGTGGTCATCTTAGAAGAAACAACGAAATCTCTATTTTTAACACTATCATCATGGGTTGGAGAGAAGGTATCCGCATGGATGGTGCTAATACATTTGATAATTTCAGAACCAACAAAGGTTTCATGCAAAATATCATTTTTGCTGGTCACAAAAGAAATTTCAACGGTGCGGCTGGTGTAACTACTGCCGATTTCCAAGCTTTCTTTGATAGCACAGGTAACAACAACCGTAAATTTAACTTAAACAGCGAAGTAATGTTAGAAGATGCTTTTAATTTCGCTGCTCCTAACTTCCGTCCTAAAACAGGTTCTCCTGCTTTAACTGGTGGTAGCTTTACCAATAGCAAAATCTCTGGTTCATTCTTTACGCCAACCACTTATGTAGGTGCTTTCGGTTCAGAAGATTGGACAGCTACATGGACAGAATTTGATCCAATTAACGCTGAGTACGATTCTATCTATTCTACATCTATCAATAAAGTTGAGAACGTATTAAACTACTCAGTATATCCTAACCCTGCTACAGAAAACGTTTCTATCTCTTTCGATTTATTAAATAGCAACGAAGTATCTGTACAAGTTATTGATATCAACGGTAAAATCGTAAGCGAAACTATCACAGAAACTTTCACTGCTGGTTCAAACAAAATTGATATCGCTACTGCTAACCTTTCTCAAGGTATGTATTTAGTGAAATTCCAAACAGCAGAAACTAGCTTAACCACTCGTTTGGTTGTTTCAAAATAATTTTTTTTCATATAAGTTTTGATTTATTAAAAGAGGTGACCTTGGTTGCCTCTTTTTTTTTGATATTATCCGTGCTTATAGCAATTCACATGTTTATTTCGCATCTTGCGCCGCTATGCAAATTGTATTCGTAATCCTTCTTTCTGTAGGCGCTTATAGTTATTACTTTTTAGATCGCCCCGTATTTGGTAAATTACCTAATGAACAGAGTTTAGAGAGAATAAAGAAATCACCCAACTATGCCAATGGCGAATTTGTAAACCTGGAAGAAACACCCAATTTTGCCCCCGGTATTAATACTTGGGACGCAGCAAAAACATTTTTAAAGAAACCCAAAAATACAGAACCTCCCAAAGAAATTCCTTCGGTTCGAACCAATTTATTGTCGCTAGATAATTCCGAACCGCAAATTGTTTGGTTCGGACATTCATCTTATTATTTGCTGATTGATGGATTAAAAATTTTGGTTGATCCAGTGTTTAGTGGCAATGCTTCTCCTGTTTCTTTCTTTGCTAAAAGTTTTAAAGGAAGTGATGTGTATGGAGTGAAAGATTTTCCTGAAATAGACGTGCTAATTATCACCCATGATCATTACGACCATTTAGACTATGAAACTATTTTGGCCCTATATAGCAAGTTTAAAAGTGTAGTAACC
>JAUYMZ010000465.1 GCA_030699355.1 Bacteroidota bacterium
CAAATCTTAATCGGTGGGTAAAATTGAACCTTTTATAATTGCTGTAATTATTAATCTGTAGAGTGGTCCTTAATTCTCTTTCTAAAGGTCTGTTTAAGTCGCCATTTATTGGATATCGTGGTGCAGAATTTATAATACCTATGGGGTTAAAGCTTACCCTGGTTAGTTTTGTGAATTGGTATGCAATCCATGGTCTTACGCTGTATCTCAGTGGATGTTCCCATATATTCATTTCACCTAATTCGCTTTGTCGTCTATATACAATATCTAGTTCCCAAGCCCATTTTGTTGAATCGTTTAAAAAGTCGGCCAAATAATATTTGGTATATAATACCCTGTTGTCTAGCCTTTCCATATTTTGGGCAAAAGCGTTTTGGATGCCAATAACAAGAAGGGGAATAAGGAATAAAACTTTTTTCATAATTCTAATAACCTTTCTATTCTGCCTGGAACTCTTTCTCTTTTTAAGGCTTTATTTAATTGTTGAACATTTTCAATATGTTGATTTCGCACTAAAAATTTGATGCGTTCATTTAGCAGTTTTACCTTCTTTAGTTCTGACTCTATTTGCGTGCAATTTTTGGCGTTTAGTAATTGGTTGGCATATTGTTTTAATAATATGTTTGCGGCATGTTGCACTCCAGGTAAAATACTTGTTTCTAATTTTCGAAAGTCGAATGGATTTTCCAGATATAAGGTAAACAGACTATCGTTCCAATAGTCTTTCATTTTCTGTATATTATCTAAATACTGTTTGTTTTCTAGTAAGAATTTATAGGTACAAATAAGTACATTTCCCGCCAAAATAATCTCCTGTTGAGGGAGCAAATTATTGATATATTTGCTTTTGAGTTGCGTTAAAAATCCGTCGTTTAAGCTAAAATAAAGTTTATAAGAAAAGGGTGCTTTAGAGATGTTTTCACTTGTGTAAAGGATTGTTTTTGGGTAATTAGCATGTAATAAGTCTTCTAGGTGGGTTATAATATTATCTAAACTGTCAATTTTTTCTTGGTTTTCAAATACTGATACAGATTGATTTAGCTTTGAAATAACGATTTGTGAATTTTCATTTAGGGAATTGAAATAGCTTAATAATTGATGCAATAGGCTATCTGAGTGGGTTATGATTTGGTTCAATTTAAATGGAATTTGAATAGATTGTCGATTAAATTGGTAAGAAATATTTTCTTGAGCATTTAATCCTGGAATTCCGTCTAGGTAATAGTTATGCCTTAATCTATGAGAAAAATACCCAGAATTTATTTTATCTAAAACTTTTTGAATGGTATCTGATTTGCTTTTGATGTGCAATAAAATTTGATATTGCCCTAATAATGAATCTGAATTATTTTTTCTCAAAATAATATTTGGTGCTTTCAATACGGTTTCAATTTTTCTGTTTAGGGTTAAATTTAGTTTAGATAAATAGTTTGATATAGAGTCATCCTCTGGCGGATAAAAGTATTTAAACCTTCTTGTAAACTTTAGTATGCTCGCTTTACTTTCTGTTTGGGTGTTTAAATTATATATGGAATCGAAAAGGTTCAAGTATTTTCTTAAAACACTATTTCCATAAAGTTGTTCGGTAATTCTATTGTCACTTTGTTGATAACCAGGATTAAATTTTA
>JAUYMZ010000466.1 GCA_030699355.1 Bacteroidota bacterium
AAAATATAGTTTAAATCGAACAAAACCTCATCAAGTACCTTGGCCGATTTGGACAGGCCTTGCATCATGGCAAGTTGCTCATTTGGCTCCACATTGTATTGTGAAATATAATCTGTAATACCCATGATATTGGTAACAGGAGCTCTTAAATTATGAGAAACTATATAAGAAAACTGTTCTAATTCTCTGTTTCTTTGAACCAAATCATTAACGATATTCGCTCTTTCTGCTTCTAATTTCTTTCTTTCAGTAATATCTCGAATAATTTTAGAGGTACCAATAATATTTCCAGCTTCATTTAAAATGGGCGACAAGGTTAGGGAGACGTCTATCACCTTTCCATCTTTTCGAATTCTTTGTGATTCGCATTGGACAGTATTTTTTCCAATAACCACTTCATTCGTAATTCTTAATTCTTCCTCAATAAATCTTTCACCAATCACTTCATGAATTGATTTCCCTAATACCTCATGAGCGAGAAAGCCATATATCTTCTCTGCTCCCGGATTCCAAGAAGTAATGACGCCATCTATTGTTTTAGAGATAATTGCATCATTAGAAAAATTTATTATCAAGGCAGATAAAGCCAATTGTTCATGCGCCTTTTTTCTATCAGAAATATCTCTCACTAAAGCTTGAACATGCGGCTTTCCATCTAAAATCAAATAATTTAAACCCACCTCAGCAATAAAAGATTCGCCATTTAAGCGAATGTGCTCCCATTCAAAAAACTGAGGTTTGCCCGTTAATGTTAACCCAATAAGTCGCTCCTCCTCCAAATGAGATTTTTTACCATTAGGTTGAAAAGTTGGAGAAAACTTACATGGACGGGCCTGCAAGATTTCTTGTTTACTGCAACCAAATAATTTCAAAGCACTTGAATTACAATCAATAAATACGCCATCACAAATTAACAAAATGGTATCGGTGGAAGATTCAAATAATGTTCTATACCTTAGTTCTTGCTCTTGAATTTCTTTGGAGGCTTGTTCAAACCTAAAGGCATTTTCTTCTGCGCGCTCTTTGGCTAAAGATAAATCTTGCTCAATCTTTTTTCTGGCAGAAATATCCTGACAAGTGCCCACTGCTTTAATAGGAACGCCAGTTTCATTATATACAATTTTCCATCGCTCTTCTACAAACTTTAAATTTCCTTTAGCTGTTATAATTCTATGTTCTATATAGTTATACCCCTTTGTAGTAAAAGACGCCATAAAAGCTTCGTCTACTTTAAATACATCATCGGGGTAAACAAATGAAAGAAATGCCTTATGCGAAGCTTCAAAAGACTTAAAATCCAATTCAAAAATATGGTAAGTTTCTTCCGACCAAATAACATTTAAATTAAGCAAATCAGTTTCCCAACTGCCTACCTTGGTTATCAATTGGGCTTCATTTAGACGCATTTCACTCTCTTCTGATTTTAATTTAGCATTTTTTAGCTCCTTTTCAGATTCAATTCTGGTAGTAATATCACGATAGTTAACAATAAAAGACTGAACACTTTCATTGTCGAGCATGTTTTTTACTGTTCCCTCAATCCAAATGGGGTTTCCATCTCTGTTTAATACGCGAATGAGTATAGGAAGGGGTGTATTTGGAGCATTAAAAGCCTCGGTAATTAAATTAAATAAAACAGGTTTATCTTCTTCATACACCAAATCAACAACAGTTTTATCTTGCACTTCAGAAAGAGGTATACCCGCAGTGTTAACGTAATTAGGACTTTGGTAAATTACCCTTAAATCTCTATTAACAAGTATAATGGTATCACCAATATTTTCTATTAAAGCACGCTGCCTTTCCTCGCTTTGTTTAAGTTTAATTTCAGCTTGTACTTGGTCTGTAATATCTTGGTTTACTCCAATAAATTTTATCGTTTCTCCTGTATTATCTTTAACTATCAAACCATTTGCTTTTAAATAAGCAATTTCTTTCGTAGGCTTAATTATTCTAAATTGTGAATTGAAATGCCTTGCTTCAAAGATAGATAACCTAATCTCCTCAGCAACCCTGTCGATATCGTCTGGATGTACACATTGTGCCCATAAATTATAGTTACTAAGATTTTCTGCGCCATACATATCCATCATGCGCTGGTCACAGATTAAAATATCTTCTTTAATTTTCCACTCCCAAATAGCAAGTTGGGCCGACTCTGTAGCCAGCATTAACCTAAATTCATTTTCTTCAGCACGTTCTTTGGATGTAATAATTTCCAACTCGTTTTCAACTTGTTTTGTAACATCATTTATTACACCTAAAACAAAATCTTCTCCATTTATTTTAATAACTTTTCCTTTAACATCGGTTATTATTTTAGACTTATCTTTACGTAATAATTGAACCTTATTTATTCTCAGGTTTTTCGCCTCCAATACCCTATTAAATGCACTGGCTTCATACTCATTAGAGACGCGAAAATCACTTACATTCATTTGCAACAATTCTTCCTCACTAAACCCAAGCATTTTGCAAAATGATTGATTCACAAAAATATAATTCCCTTGTAAATCTGTTAATCCTATGCCTTCATCTGTTTGCTCTGTAATCGCTTTAAACCTCACCTCACTAGCTTCAATGGCATATTTGGCCTTCTTTATTTCTGTAATATCTGTGTAAATGCTTACAATCTCATCCGCTATCTCTGAAATTATTCGTTCAATTATTTTTTCAGAACCATCCTTGCAAGTTATACGAGCACGCATGGGCTCACATTTTTCGCCTAAACGCTCTGCCTTTTCTTCTTTTTCTAACCAATCCTTTCTAATCTTTTCTCGGTACATTTCATCAGGAAATGCTTGTAAAAAAAAAGTGTCCACATCTGGCACATCCTCCACAGAATAACCTGTTATCTCAATAAATGCCTGATTAAAATAAGCCACTTTATCATCCTTTGTCTTAATACTTAATCCTACAGGTAAATTTTGAAGAATATTGTTTAATTTCAGTGTATTTTTAATTAACTCGTTTTGAAGCTCAACCCTTTCAGTTATAATTTCAGTAAACATCACAATTCCACCAGATTCTCCATCGTTTTTAAACCATGGATTTATTTCCCAACTCATCCATTGCACTGTTCCATCTGTGCGTGTAAACGAATCGATTTCGCGTTTCGCCTTATTGCCTTTTAAACACCATTGATGTATCGTTTTCCAATCAGCATTAATTTCAGGAAAAATTTCATAATGCGATTTGCCAATTAAATCAATTCCCTCTAAGTGATAATCTTCTATCCATTTATTACTCGCAGCTATATAACACATGTTTTGGTCTAACATGGCCAAGGCAGCAGGACTCTCCTTTATAAACTTCGAAAAAAACTTATCCTCTTCTACCCGCTCTTTTACTGTTGCCGTTTTTTCAATAAGCGTTAGTAGCACAAAATTTGGTTCAACAAAAGAAAATATGGGTTCATAATTGTGCTGAACCAAGGCACTTCTCACCAATCGAATTGCGCCCCCTCTAATAGTTTCCTCAGAATTTAAACATGTAGATATATAACTCAAAAATTGAGCCTCATTTTTAAATAAATCAAACAGGTTCGAACCAATTACTACTTCATCTAATCCGATAAGCGACAATGCAGCCCTATTTGCAAATGTTAATACATACCTTTCTTCTGTTTTGTTAATTAAAAAAACAGGACTTGGCAAGGCAAACAATAGGGACGAGTAATCCAGCTTACCTTTCATTTCAGAATCTTTTAAATGCAACATTCAAATTGAGTGGTTAATTTTCGGCTTAAATCTTGAACTTAAAATGTTGCGGCCATTTCTACCCGACAAAAAAACAAATTTTAAATACCAGATTTGATGCGAATATAATCTTTTTAAACCGCCATTTAAACTGATAATTGTCACATAAAATAAAAAAAACACCTATTAACTATTCGCTAGCAAAGCAAAATGGCTTATTTTAGACATTTAAAAGGCAAAAATATTGCCCATTTAATTTAATAAAAACCATTCATATCTCTTTTAAATTCATTATCACAATGTAACCAAGCCATTTTAATCCTAAATCATCTTACCTTTGCATTTCGAGGATAAATACCTTTGCATGAAAAAAATAATTGAGATTGTTACTAGTCCAGAAATTGCCTCCACAGAAGCGAGCCTTCAAGAATATGTATCCAAAAACTTTGGGTTCAGCCAAGAAGAAATAAAAGGCATACAAATTATTAAAAAAAGCCTTGATGCCCGCAGAAAACCCATTAAAGTTAATCTGCAAGTAGCAGTATTTTTGAACCAAAACCCTGATGAAAACTCCTTTGAATTAAATCTTCAAAACGTAAGTAATGCAAAAGAAATTGGCATTGTTGGCGCTGGTCCTGCTGGTTTATTTGCTGCCATTAAACTCATAGAATTAGGCCTTAAACCCATTATATTTGAACGTGGTAAACCTGTTAAAGAACGCCGCAGAGACTTAGCCAATATTACCAAACACAATACCGTAAACCCAGATAGTAATTATTGCTTTGGTGAAGGTGGTGCAGGAACATACAGCGATGGCAAACTATATACCCGCAGCAGCAAACGTGGAGATGTAAAACGAATCCTAGAAATTTTGGTTAAATATGGGGCTCACCAAGCTATATTATATGAAGCCCATCCGCATATTGGAACCAACAAACTTCCAGCTATCATAGAAGCCATAAGGGAGCAAATTATTGCCTGTGGTGGGGTGTTTCATTTTAATGCGCGTGTAGATGATTTTAAAATAGAAAATAATCAAATAAAAGGAATCTTCGTTCAAAATGCCTTTTTTCATTTTGATAAGTTAATCCTAGCAACAGGACATTCAGCTAGAGATATTTATGAGTTACTGCAACGAAAACAAATTTTGTTGGAAGCCAAGCCTTTTGCATTAGGCGTGCGGGTAGAACATCCGCAGGCATTAATAGACCAAATACAATATAAATGTGGTACCGACAGAGGAATCTATTTACCCGCTGCCAGTTACAGCTTAGTACAGCAGGTAAACAATAGAGGTGTATTTAGCTTTTGTATGTGCCCAGGTGGTATTATAGCGCCAGCCATGACAGCCCCCGGAGAAATTGTGGTGAATGGATGGAGTCCAAGTAAACGAAATAACCCTTACGCAAACAGTGGCATGGTAGTTTCGGTTCAGCCAGAAGACTACGCGCAGTATGCCAAACAAGGCGCTTTAGCTGGATTGGCTTTTCAATCACAAGTAGAAAAAGACTGTTTCGATAAAGGCAATCAAAGTTTGCAAGCACCTGCCCAAAAACTTACCGATTTTGTAACTAAACGAAGCTCCTCTTATTTGCCTAAAAACTCATACCTACCTGGAACCATTAGCAGGAATTTACACGAAATATTGCCCCCCTTTATTGCCAATGCCTTAAAAGAAGCTTTTGTATTATTTGGCAAAAAAATGCATGGCTATTTAAGTGAAGAGGCCATTTTACTGGCCACCGAATCTAGAACATCTTCACCGGTGCGCATACCCAGAAACAAGGATACGTTTGAACACCCTCAAATAAAAGGATTGTTCCCCTGTGCCGAGGGCGCTGGGTACGCAGGTGGCATTGTGAGTGCCGCCATGGATGGAGAAAATTGTGCATCAGCTTGTAAATAAATTTATTCCCAGCCGATGGAGAAGGAAGAAATTCTGTGTATGCAGCCTCTTTGGATTGGCAAACAGATGCCTTTGATTTGAGCCATGCTGGACAAACAAAAGCATTAGGTTTGGCTCAAAAAAATAGGGTGGAAATTAATTATCAAGTAGGCAACTTTGCCGATCTTGGTTATAAAATAAATGAGTTTGATGCCATGGCTTTTATATATGCCCATTTTCCAGCTGCTCTTAAATCCCCTTCTAATAATCCTCCAGCTGAAGCTGGAGGCAATTGATTTTTATTTTTTAATCAATTTAGATAAATCTAGCTGAAGCTAGGGGAGACTTTTTGATAGATTATATTGCTAAAAAACTAAAATAATCTCAAATAAATCCAGATTTATCTGGATTTATTTGAGTTAAGTTCAATTGCCTCTAGCTGAAGCTAGAGGAATTTTAGGGGGTAAATCATTTGAAAGAAATACATTTGTAGGAGCTATTTTTGTGGGCTGTAATAAATGTTATATGGGAAAAGGGAAATTCATTTTGTGCTTTCTGTTCTTGTTGCCTAGTTTTATCTGGGCAGGAACAATTACTGTTTCTTCTGCATCCATTCCTAGTTTTGGGAATTGCCCAATTTACTTCGCTAGCGACCCGCAAAGGTATACAGTAAGTGGCACTGCACTGAGCGCTCCTTTGAGTATAACGGCACCCACTCATTTCGAAATTTCTTTAAGTTTTAACAGCGGCTATACTCAAAAAATTGACCTCCATCCCCTAGCTGGAAACCTTGCAAGTACAATCATTTTTGTGCGGTTTTCTCCGTACCAAACAGGCAACAAAAGTGGTAATTTAATCCACACGAGTGCTGGCAGTACTACTCAAAATAAAAATGTGCTTGGAAATGCCATAGCCACAACTGCCACAGGCACCAATGCTGCAACTTACTACAATAGTGTTGGAAGCGGAACCGGTGCAACTTTAAAAACCAGTTTATACAATAAAATACTCGGACATACAGTTACAGGCTACAGTGGCTTATGGGCTACTTACAGCAGTGCAGACCCCTTTTATAATGGAAAAGTTTGGGACATTTATTCTACACGTTTAGATGCAAACTCTCCCTTCGAATTTACCTTCAGTACCAATCAATGTGGCAATTACTCCATTGAAGGAGATTGTTATAACCGAGAACATAGTTTTCCGCAGAGTTGGTTCAGCCAAGCCAGTCCTATGGTTTCTGATATGTTTCATATTTACCCTACCGATGGCAAAGTAAATGGCATGCGCAGCAATTATCCATTTGGCGAAGTGGGCACTGCTACTTATACCTCTATGCAAGGAGCTAAATTAGGGAACAATACCACACCAGGTTATACGGGTATTGTGTTTGAACCTATTAACGATTACAAAGGCGACCTTGCTCGTAGCTTTTTTTACATGGCAACTAGGTATCAAAACCTTATTGCAGGATGGCAAAGCAATGGAAATGCCAACGATGTTTTAGCCGGAAATGCTTACCCTGCATACGATGCTTGGTTTATAGAGCTATTGTTAAAATGGCATAATCAAGACCCGCCCAGTGTAAAAGAAATTAATAGAAACAACATTTTATTTGGATACCAAAACAACAGAAATCCCTTTGTTGATAGTCCACAATATGCTCAAAAAATTTGGGGCACTCGTTTAGCAGCTGAACCCAATATAAGCGCCAGCGAATTTAACAGATTAAGTTTTAGTAGTAGTACTTTAAACATAAGCTGGAAAAGTGGAAACGGTCAAAAACGTTTGGTAATAGCCAGAGCAGGAGCGCCTGTTAATGCCTTACCTTTAGATTCTCAAACCTATTTAGCGAGTTCGGTATTTGGTAGCGGACAACAAATTGGTTCAGGCAATTTTATTGTTTACAATGGCATGGGTAGCAACATAGAAATAAGCGGCTTGAACCCATCTATTGCCTATCATTTTTTAGTAATTGAATATCATGGAATGGGCACTTCTACTAATTACCAAACAGTAGGTGCTTTAGCCTCAGGAAGTGTAAGCTTGCCTGTTACCTGGCTTCATTTTGATGCACAATGGGTTCAGCCAGAAACCGTGAAGCTAACTTGGCAAACAGCCAGCGAAACACAAAACGACTTTTTTGAAATAGAGCGAAAAATTGATGCCGAAAATTTTGAAACCATAGGCAAAGTAGATGGCAATGGAAATAGCGAAACCATTAATAACTACAGCTACTTTGATATAATTGATAACAACAATCAAAGCATAGCCTACAGACTAAAACAAACAGATGTTGATGGAAATTACGCTTACTCCAAAATTGTAAATTTAAACCAAAATCAAAACAATGAGTCTAGTATTGAAGTTGTAAATCCATTGCCTGGTTATTTGCACTTAACATATAACGGAAAGGAAGAGGAAGTAGAAATATTTATAAACTATTTGAATGGAAAAACCGTTGATTCATTTAAAACTACATTAAAACATGAAAACATTATTCCGTTTAACAAGCCTCTTGCTCCTGGTATGTATATTTTACGTATCGTGCAATACTCCAGAACCCAAACCTTTAAAATCATCCAGCCCTAAAATGAATACATTAACGCAACATCCAGAAATTAATAAAAATCAAACTTTTCCAGTTCAAAAAACCGAAGCAGAATGGAAACAAAGTTTAAGTGAAGAACAATATAGAATATTACGTGAAAAAGGCACTGAACGACCATTTAGCAGTGAATTAGAAGAAGTATATGATGGCGGAAGTTATAGTTGTGCCGCTTGTGGAAGCGAATTGTTTGACGGAGAAGCAAAATTTGATAGCGGTTGCGGATGGCCTAGCTTTTATGAGGCTTTAAACCCTGAAAAAATTGTGGTTCAAACAGACCGAACCTATGGAATGGTACGCACAGAAATAATGTGCGCCAAATGTGGCGGCCACCTCGGACATGTTTTTGATGATGGTCCGAAAGACAAAACGGGCCTGCGATACTGTGTTAATGGAAAGTCGCTCAACTTTAAAAAGAAGTAGATAATGCCTTTTAAAAGCAGCATTAATTTTGCATCTTTGCACGCTTAATCAAGGAACATGCTTAAATTTCTTTTTTATCTATTTATCTTTTACGTTATATACAGATATGTATTTGGCGGGTTTAAAGTGAAGGTTTTCCATTATCACCAAAACACACCTCCACCAGCTCCCAAGCCAGAACGCTTCGAGGAAGAAGGCAATATTACCATCAATCCAAAGGTTTCTAATAAACGTAATCCCAAAACCGACAAATTGGGCGAATATGTAGATTACGAAGAAGTGAAATAAAGGTAAATGGAAAAGAAAATACGATCACTTCTGCTTAAAACATTGGGCACCGAAGCCTATCTAGGATTGGTTAGCAGCACCTATATTAGCTTAATAAAAGCTGGATTTTTAAAATCTAAATATCCAGAACTTTTCTATTTAAAGCACCTCATAAAACCAGGATATGTATGCTTAGATATTGGAGCCAACGTAGGATATTACAGTGTGTTTCTCTCAAAGTATGCGGGTAAAACAGGCCAAATACATTCCATAGAACCTGTTCCTATTTTTGGTAATGTATTTCTAAAAAACACCCAAAAATTTGCCTTATCAAACATTAAACTTTATCGCTGTGCCTTGGGTTCAGAAAAAAAAGAAATTGTAATGGGCACACCCATGATAGATGGTGTTTTTAGGCATGGCTTAACCAAGATAGTTGAAAATAACGCCAATGAAGATGTGGCAACCTACTCGGCACAAATGGAAATAGCAGACGAATTGTTCGCCGATATTCCTAAAATAGACTTTTTAAAATGCGATGTAGAAGGTTATGAAGTAATTCTATTTC
>JAUYMZ010000468.1 GCA_030699355.1 Bacteroidota bacterium
CAAACAATGCATAATAATGGGGGAATAGGATGAATAAGGTGGTGAGTAATTTTTTCATATCAAGATTCAAATAACGTTCTAATTAGCTAATTTCCAATTTAATTGCATTTTTTGCAATATTTTGTCTAATCGCTAATTTTCCATATATTTAATTAGCGCATCTTTTTTAGCCCTAGCCACAGGAAGTTCTGTACCATCGCTGAGGATTACAGATCCTCCGTCTGTTTTTATAAATCGTTTTATGTGTGCTTTATTAATTAAATGACTCTGGTGTATCCTTATAAAATCGTGCGGGGTAAGTAAGTGTTCAAATTCTTTTAGGGTTTTAGAAATAAGGATTTTCTTTTGGTTGCGAATAAATACTTTGGTATAATTATTATCTGCTTCGCACCTCAAAATATCTATAGGTTCTATGTATTCTATGGTGTCGTTGTTTTTAAGCGCTATCTTTTGTTTTATGCTTTGCGTTAGTTTTAAATTATATAAAAGCTCTTCTAAAGAAATTTGATGTTGATTGGTTTGTTTCACTTCAATGGCTTTTTCTACTGCCACTTTTAATTCTTTAATATTTATAGGCTTTAGTAAGTAGTACAAAGCACTGCATTTAATGGCCTCTATGGCAAATTTATCATAGGCTGTTACAAAAATAATAGATGGCCATGGCTTAGGCAGTTTTTCCAACACCTCAAATCCATTTAATTTTGGCATTTGAATATCTATAACAAGCAAGTCGGGTTTATTCAAAATAATCTCTGGGATGGGTTTTAAAGGTTGGGTATTTTTACCAACCAACTGCAGTGCTGGAAAATGCTTTGTTAAATGTATTTCCAATACTTCAAGTGCTCCAGGCTCATCATCTAAAATATATGTTTTCATAATTTACAATGAATAATTTTCAATTTTTTTGAAGGTTAATTGGGCAATGGTTCCAATGCCTTTGCCGGTTTTATCTTTTAAATCTTTTATTTCTACCGATGAATTTTTATCCAAAAATTGGAGGCGGTCTTTTGCCAATTTAATTCCATAAGATTTTCGCTTTTCTGCTGGCTTTGTCGGAGAATCCATTCTCCCAACTCCATTATCTATAATCTGACAAACAATATTTTGGCCAACCAAATTAATAATAAGTGAGAGCATCCTGTTCGAATCTTCTTTGTGCATTAATCCATGCCAAATAGCATTTTCTAAGAAGGGTTGAAACAATAAGGGCTGAACCAAAACTTGCTCTTGATCTATATTTTCGTCGATTTTTATTTCGTATGAAAATTGATGGTCGAAACGCAGTTGTTCTAATTCTATGTATAGTTCCATGGCTTTAATTTCTTCTCCTAAACTAATGCGTTCATGGTTCGAATTGTCAAGCACCAAGCGCATTAGCCTGGCAAAACGTTCTAAATAGTCTGACGCAATTTCGGGTTCATTTTTTAAAATATACCTGTTGATGCTATTCAAAGAATTAAAGATAAAATGTGGATTCATCTGGGCGCGCATGGCGCGTAAGTCTGAAAGCATAACTTGCTTGGCGATGCTCGACATTTTTTTGCGAACAAAGTACTTCACCAAAAAGAAATTGATGAAGATGAGTACTAAACCCAAAATAAGGATGATTATCCAATTTATCATGCTACCAAACTATCGGAAAACTACCTAAAATTTCTCAACCTTATTATTTTATTTGAGAATTTGGTAGTTTCCATTGTATTTCTGGTAGTCTTTTGGGCTGTTTCTGGTTTTAATGTTTCATGATTGGTAAGGAATTCTTCCTATAATAGACCTGCCCAAAGTTATTTCATCTGCATATTCTAATTCGCCTCCTATGGCAATACCTCTAGAAATGGTACTAATTTTAACAGGTAATTCTTTCAACTTTCTGGCCAAATAAAATCCTGTAGTGTCTCCTTCCATAGTGGCACTTAATGCCATAATTATCTCTTTTACTTCTTGGTTTTTAATTCGAGTCAATAGATTTTCAATATGCAATTGGTCGGGACCAATGCCCTGTATTGGATTAATTAATCCACCTAAAACATGATAAGTTCCATAAAATTGAGCTGTGTTTTCTATGGCCATTACATCCCTTAAATCTTCTACTACACAAATGGTTTGTGGATCTCTTTTTGGGTTGGCGCAAATATTACAGATGTTGGCGTCGCTCACGTTGTTGCACTGGGTACAAAACTGAATTTCTTTTCTCAATTTTATAATCGATTCTCCCATTTTAACCACCATGTTTTCATCTTGTTTAAGCAAAAATAAAACCATGCGCAAGGCCGATTTTTTTCCAATTCCAGGGAATTTAGACAACTCGTTTACGGCTTCTTCTATCAGCGTGGAGGGATAATTCATGGTTCAATATTAATTGAATTACTCGAAATTTGTAGCAAGATTTAACTATTTTTACCCACCAATTTTTACCAGTATGGATTTAAAAACAATATGTGAAAAAGCCTGCTTAATTGCAAAAGAAGCAGGTGTTTTTATAAAAAATGAGCGCCTTCATTTTCAAAGCAATTCGGTTGAAGTTAAAAGCTTTAATCAGTTGGTGAGCTACGTAGATAAATCGGCCGAAGAAATGCTTGTTAGCGGCTTGTTAGCCATTTTTCCAGAAGCAGGTTTTATTACCGAAGAAGCAACCATAGCCACCCAAACCAAAGAATGGATGTGGGTAATTGACCCCTTAGATGGAACTACCAACTTTATTCATGATTTACCGGTTTATAGTGTTAGCATCGGGCTGATCCAAAATAATAAGGTAATGATGGGTATTGTGTACGAAGTAAACAAAGATGAAATGTTTTATGCTTGGCATAAAGGTGGCGCTTTTTTAAATGGAAATGCCATCTCCGTTAAAAATAATCCTGATTTAGGAAAATCTTTATTGGCAACCGGATTTCCATACTACGATTACCAGCAAATGGATGCCTATTTGGATACCTTAAAATACTTTATGAAAAACACCCAAGGCATGCGCAGAATGGGCAGTGCGGCCATCGATTTAGCCTATACCGCTTGCGGCAGGTTCGATGCCTTTTTCGAATATGGATTAAGTCCTTGGGATGTGGCAGGTGGTATTTGCTTAATAGAGGAAGCAGGTGGTATTATTGCAGATTTTGAGGGTGGCAATAATGCCCTCTTTGGTAAATCTATCATGGGTTCTTCTTCTGCCCTTTTTCCAGCTTTTTCTGAAGTAATTAAAATAAATTTTGCCAAATAATTCAAACATCCTATCCGATGACTCGTTTATTGGT
This sequence comes from Bacteroidota bacterium, assembly GCA_030699355.1. Lineage (GTDB taxonomy): Bacteria > Bacteroidota > Bacteroidia > UKL13-3 > UKL13-3 > B1. Next base: position 3,249 of record JAUYMZ010000468.1, read on the forward strand.
AAGTTATTTCCTTTTATTTAGCCTCCAATTGGCAGCGCAAGAATCATCTATTTTAAATCTAAGCAATAGTTCCTACTACGCCTATATCATCCCGCATTCGAGAGATATTGCAGCATTGGCAAACTCAAATCCAGTAGGAACATCTATTTCATTGGCCTGGCAAAGTAGGAGGGTTACCGCAACAGAGTCTGCTCCTTTAAGGGGCAAAAAGGGTTTTCGATTGGCGTATACGCAATTTGGAAATCCTGCTCAGTTAGGAAATGCGTTTCATTTAACTGCATTTACAGAGCCATTTTTAGGTTCGAACCGAAAGCTTTTCGTAAGTTTTCCAATAGATGCTGGCATGAGTTATCTTAGCAAAGTTTATCACCCAGAAGATAATCCAGAGAATTTGTTTTTTGGTAGTCACCTGAGTTTTTATTTGGGTGCAGGTATTCAGTTGCAATATAAAATTAGCGAGCAGTTTTTGGTTCATACCAATGTATCTTATCAGCATATTTCTAATGGCGGAATAAAAATGCCCAACAAAGGAATGAATTTTCCTTCTGTATCTTTAGGTGCAGGCTATTATTTGCAAAAGCCTAATTGGCAGCCGCTTTTACCCATAGTTAATCCAACGCGTAACAAAATGCAATCGTATAAATTATTTATGTTTGCATCGTTTAAAACAGTACCCAATCCCAATACTTTGGTGCCATTAGGAGGAGCGCAATTTTTATTTACTCAGTCTTTAAATAATTGGCATCATTTGGTTGTTGGTTCAGAACTGGTTTATAATACCTATAAAAAGGAATTTTATACCCGACAAAATACCTCTGTTCAAGCTTGGGAAAATAGTTTGCAAGCGGGCTATGAATTACGTGTTGGAAAAACCAGTTTGTTATTGCTTTTAGGTGCAGATATTTTAAATGATAAGCGCCTAAATTCTTTTATTTATCAGCGTTATGGCCTGCTACAAAAAATTGGCAATAAGTGGTTCGTGGCAGGTACGCTCAAAGCCAATGCGCATGTTGCCGATATTTTTGATGTGCGTTTGGGGTATCAACTGAATTAAAACAACACCTATTTTTTCACATGTGCTGTAGCCCATTTTAAAAGCATGTTTTTACCTTTTGGTAATTCAAGTTTCTCGCAAATATTGCGTTTATGAGATTCAACGGTTTTCTCAGAAATGAACAAGAAATTAGCAATTTCTAGGTTACTTTTATGTTCAGCTACCAATTCTAAAACCTTTTGTTCTGTACTTGTTAAATCGCTCGGCACCTTAGTTTTAGTGGAGTAATTATCTATTACAAAGTATTCACTAAGTGCTTGACTCAAAAAAGTTTTTCCTTTCATCACCTGATTAATACAGGCTTGTAATTCTATTTCTGAATGGTCTTTTAAAACAAACCCATCAAAGCCACTTTCTTTAGCTCTAAAATAAATAGAAAGCTCTTTCTGCATGGTTAATAATATTACCTTAACCGGAAGATTTTTAAACTTTACAATCGATAAAATTTCTAGTCCGCTCATGCCGGGCATGCTCACGTCTATAATGGCTATATCGGGCAAATCAGCTAAAATTGCATTAAGGCAACTAATGCCATTAGCATGGGTAGAAATTACCCTCATTTTTATACTTGTTAAGAATGTTTCCGTTCCCAAAAGCGATATGGGATGCTCGTCTGCAACTATAATTTTATACATTTTTTAAAGGTATCTCTACGCTAATTTGAGTTCCCATGATACCCGAATTTAAATTAAATCTTCCCCCTAAAGCAAGGCAATTTTGCCTCATTCTAAATAGTCCACAGTTGTTATTTTCACCTTTCTCTTCTATAGAAAAGCCTTTTCCTTTGTCTGCAATTTTTAACATAATAGCCTCATTTTTTATTTCTAAACTTACACTGGCTGTAATAATTTCTGCATGCTCAATGATGTTGTTTAATGCCTCCAAAACAATATTGTATAGGGTAAATTCAATATGCTTATGGATTAAATTTGGGAGGTAAATTAGTTGTGATTTTACATATAAGCCTCGATTTTTATGTAAGTTGCTAAATAACTCTTTGAGCAGCATTTCTAGTCCTTTTAACTCGAGTTGTTCTTGCAATAAGATGGCTTGATTGATAGTTAAAAATCCATTTTTAGCAGCATAAGAACTGGGTATTTTAACTGTACTTGGCTTCATATATGCTCATTTCCTTTTATGGTATTCGAAGGTATGAGGCCGTATGAATTTAACATATAAGGGGTAACCCTTAATTTTAAAGAAGGCTTGTTACACTAAAATAGTTGTTAGCTATTAGTATGAATTGGAAAAATAATCGTAAATGTAGTACCCATATTCACAGTACTTTCTACCTTAATTTGGGCTGCATTTCTCATTGCAATTTCTTGTGTTAAAATTAAACCAATCCCAGCTCCTTTTTCGCCATCTGTTCCATAGGTTACTTGCTGTTTATTGTATTTAAACAAGGATTGAATTTTCTCTTCACTCATTCCGCTACCTGTATCGCTTATGGCAATTTTAATTTGCTGGTCCTCTAGGCTTGATTTCACCTTAATTTGGCCATTTTTATGGGTGAACTTAATGGCATTGAGAAGGATATTACGTAAGATAATATCCAAGTGATTAGGGTCGGCAAAAGCATATATACTTTCTGCTTCCATATAGGTGGCAGTTATTTCTTTTTGATCCAAATTTTCTTTAAACAAATCGAAGTTTCGCTGTACAATCTCCGATATTTTAACTTGTTCTTTTGCTGGTAACAACTCGCCGCTCATCTGACTTTTAGCCCAATTTAAAGTGTTTTCCAATAGTACATTGATAGATTTAAATTGGTCTTTGAGTTTTACTATCATGAGGTTAAAATCCTCAGTAGATAATAGGTTTACATCTAATAAATTTAAAATGCCATTTAAGTTTGCAATGGGCGTTCTTAAATCATGCGAAAGAATGGAAAAGGTTTTATCTTTAAATAAATTGAGTTCTTCCAAATTTCGAGTTTGATTGATAATCTCTGCTTGTTGGTTCAATATAAGTTCTTTGGCATGGGTTTCTTTAACACGATACACATGTATTAAATAGGCCATTATTACCAAAAATAATATCAAAGCAATCAGGGTCAATATAAGTAATTCTTTGAAGTTATCTTTGGCTTCTTGTAATGATTTTTCTTTCTCTAATAGGGCAATTTCATTTTCTTTTTTCTCTAGCAAATAATTAAACTCAATTTGTTGCGCTTTATTAGATGTTTCTGTATTTAATAGCTTTGCCTTAGCTTGTTTATATAGTTTATGGTAGGCAATAGATTTAGCTAATTGGCCAGTTTTTTCGTAGGCATTTGCTAATTGTTCAGAAGCATCAATTTGTCCTATAACGCTTTCAATCTTTACAGAATTAGCATAACCTTTTTCCAAATATACAATGCTTTCTTTCACTTTATTTTGCATCAGCAAGGCATTACCAATACCCGTTTCGGATACAGATAAACCTCTAATGTCACCCATTTTTTGGCAAATTTTAAGTGATTCTTCAAAAACTTTTAAAGCCCTACTAGGCATCTTAATCTTTAAATAAATATCTCCTAAATTGGCTAAGCCAACGGCTTCTGCATTTATATTTTTTAGTTCTTTAGCATATTCAATGGCTTTTTCATAATGCTCCAGAGCTTTTAAATATCTTTCCTTTTCTGCATATACACTGCCTAAGGTTATTTCTGTTTGGATAAGTCCTTCTAAATCTCCAATACTTTTTTGAATAATACTTGCGCGCCTGCTATATTTCTCCGATTCATCCAACTTTTTTAAGTCGAAAAACACACCACTTAAATTCCCTAATGTAATTTCCATCCTTAAACTGTCGTTGAGTGTTTCTCTTAAACTCAATGCATCAAACAAATATTGAAGCGCTAATATGTAATTCCCTTTGTTGCGGTATAAATTGCCAATGTTATTGTAAAAGTCAGAAATGGAGATTTTGTCATCTAAATCTTTGGCTATTTTTAAAGCTTCTTCATATTTACGCAAAGCCAAATCTAATTCGCCTTCTTCATGGTATATGTTTGCCATGTTATTAAGTGCATAGGCAACCCCTTCTTGATTGTTTATTTTTTTATTAATCTCAAGGGCTTTTTCACTCAGCTTTATTGCTTGTTTACCGTCTTCATATCGGTAATTTATAATGCTTAATATAACTAATGTTTTCGCTTTATTTTTTTGGTCGTTTATTTTCTCTGTTAAACGAATGTTTTGCTCTGCAATAATTTTAGCGCTGTCGGGTTTAGTGAAAATATAAGAATTAGCTAATTCACCTAATATGTTTGTTCTAACCGTGTCTTCTTTAGGATGTAAACGCAAACGTGCATTTAATTTTTGGGTTTTAGATTCTTGCCCATAGGTATAAAAAGGCGAAAGAATGGTAAACAAAGCACCTAGGCAAAGAAGCTGCACTATGTTTTGTTTGATTGTCATGGTTTTTAGTAGGTCTTTTTTGAGCCCACAAAATACCATTAAAAAAGGTTAAAACAACGAAAATTTGATTTTTATTGCTGTCAACTTATTTTTTTGGTTTTATTGGTGTTTTTTTTCTAATCACCGTTATGCCATCTCTAATAGGTAATAATACGGTTTCAACCCTTGGGTCAGATTGAACTTTTTTATTAAACACATCAATTAATTGCGTGTCTTTATCTTTTTGTAGCGATTTTTCATCTAGAATTTTCCCGCTCCACAGCACATTATCTGCTAAAATTATTCCGCCTGGATTAACTTGTTCAATTACTAAATCAAAGTATTTCGCATAACTCGCTTTATCTGCATCAATAAATACCAGGTCAAATGCCTGAGGTAGGGTTCTAATTAATTGATAGGCATCCCCAATAATCATCTGAATGCGGTTTTTATTTCCAGATTCTTCTATGTATTGGTTCACCAAATCTTCCAATTCTGGGTTTACATCTAAGGTAATTAATTTACCTCCTGGCGCCAATCCTTCCGCTAAACATATAGCAGAATAACCCGTATAAGTACCAATTTCTAAAATATATTTGGGTCGAACCAAATGGCTTATCATTGATAAAAACCTGCCTTGTAAATGTCCGCTTAGCATCCTAGGTTGAAGCACCTGCGAATGGGTTTGCCTGTTTAGCTTTTTTAAAATTTTTGGTTCTTCACTGCTATGTTTTTCGCAATACTCTTGAAGTTCGGCACTTAAAAAATCCATGGTTATTGTATGGTATAACGAACAGAGAATCCACCACTGGTAATAACCGTTGGGAACGAGTTAGAGGTAAATGGATTGGTTCTTCTGCGGTCGTAAAAAATTCGTAACATAAGTTTTTCATTGATGTTATAATCAATGGTTGGTTTTATACTTAATACATTTTGCCCAGATACAGGTTCGCTGGTTGGTCTATCTAAATTCCGAACGCGGGTTTGGTTCTCTCTTATGGTAAAATCAAACCTAAAGTTGATATCGTTATTCAACATGCGCTTTCTTCCACCTATCTCAAAGGGTAATACCAATTTATTGGTTCTGTACCCAATACCTATCACAAATTCTTCGCCACTTTGTTCATTCAATTGGCGGTTTCCTAATGCTAAATTTAGGGTTCTATCGCGGTTATACTTAAAGGTTGTAGTTACATTATTAACCAAGGTAATATCTATACCTATGAGCGGCCCAAACCGCTCTGTTATCGATATTTGTCTAATCACGTATTCTGGCGCATAATCGGTAGTTAGGGTGGTATTTCTGCTTGTGTCCATTACCGTTTGAAAGCCTGCTACATTGTAATTACTTTGGTAGGCAGATTGTATGTTTACATTAGAGGCATACTCTTTTATAAATTCAATTTTGCTCAAGCCGTTATAGGTAATTCGCCAATTTGGAATAGGGAAGTTTTGAAAAGGACTCAATCCAATACTACTGGTAGAAACGCCTCTATAGGCAGATAAAAATGCAGGTATCAAAACATCTTGCTGGTAAGCACTGTAACCTTCAGGAAACGAATCTGGATTTTCTGGCAATGGCAATCCTTTTTCCATAGCTAATCTTCTCGCTATATCCATCCTGTTCAATTGAAATTGCTTAAACACTTCACTTACGCCATTTTCATCTTCTTGAGAAAAAGCAGTGCGTAAAATACTATAACTAATGCTATAACTTCCCATTTCTATTGGGGCTCCAAAATCTCTATAAATACCACCATTGCTATCTGGGTCGAACCTAAAATAGGCCGTTAGGTTTTTAGAGTAATTTTTGGTGGCATTTAACTCAATTCTAAAGTCTTCTAAGGGTTCAATTTGTGCCCTAGCAGTAATGGCTTCTTGGTAGTTTAAAAGGTACGGACTAACAATTCTAGGGTCGTTGCTTATCCATCCATTTTGTGCTGCTTTAAACCTAAATTCTGGGTCTTGCATACCAAATATAAATCCAAATCCTGGGGCTTGTTCGTCTAAGTTCTGACCCAAAATTTGTGTTCTAGGCTGAAAGCCCGGTAAGGCTGTTCCGTTTGTAGTGCTATATGTACCACTTACGTTTTTAAGCGAGGTTATAAGTCTTACGGGTAGAGATACCCACAAAGGATAAGAATCAGGTCCGTCATCTTCTTTGGCCTTTTTACCTTTTGCTTTTGGATCTTTATTTTCTTCTGTGTTTTTAGGTTTTGGTTTAGCAGCTTGCTTTGGGTTCATCACCTTTTTGTATACGCTAAACTTATTATACAACTGTATAAAATTTAAACTTACATTCCATTGTTGCTGTTGCGAATTCTGGATGGTATTACCCAAACTGTCTGCTGCTGGTGGCGCCTGTAACCATTGGTAATTGGCGTTGTAATTATACGTAACCTGACTCACCCATTGCATATAAGGTAATTTGTTTACAGGAATATTTACGTTTAACCTGGCCGTTTGGTCGTATTTGGTATTTCTACCTCCGTTAAAGAAGTTGGTTCTAATGGTATCTCGTTTCTCAACGGTATTTTTATTTATTTGTCCTTCTGGTTCGTCTATCCTAGAATCATTGGTTGCGTTAAAATCTAGTTTAATATTTCTCGTTAAATCATACCTAAATTCATAGTTTCTGCGCATGGTAAACATTTTATCATATAATACGGGTAAAACGGTTTCCCTGCTGTCATTATTTCTATTGAGTAATTCGCCATAGCGCCTGTCTGTTTCTACCCGCATACCCCACGAAGCAGGTAATAAATTAAAGTTTACATCCCGTATTATTTCTAGATTTTTGTTTTTAATAAACTTCTTAAATGGCTCTATGGGTTTACTTACAAAATTGTAATTATAACCTACTACAGCTCTATAATTTTGTATTAAATTATATTCAAGGGTTTGGTTTCGCCTAAACGTTTCTGTGTAGGAATAGGTGAAGTTAAAGTTCTCTATATCCCAAGGATAAGCTTGTTTTGAGCCCACCCTGTTTTTTCTAACATTGGTAAAATTATAACTTTTTCGGGCGGTATAATCATCCGCGGCCCTGCTTATTTGGTCGCTTCTTTCGGGGTTTCGCGTTTCTTCAATTTCTTTTTGTAAACGGGTATCTGGATTTAATGGGTTGTAAAATGGTCTAATAATCGTATTACCGTATGAAAAGAAAAATGGAACGCTTATGCCCGAATTTTTAGGAAAAAATTTGCCCAACTCAAAGTTTGTTTGGAAGTCATAAATATAATTGTCGGCTAAACTTCTTTCCATTAATTTCTTATCTATACCTCCCCAACCAACGCTACTGTAACTACCACTTAATTGCACATTTCCTAAGTCGGCCAATTTGGCTAAAACCCTTCCTGTAGCAGCATCTCCACCACGGGTACTAAAATCTGTCATACGCAATTCGTTAAACCAAACCTCTGCACATTTTGGTAATCCATCATCTGTTGAACTACCTGGTCTTCTTTTGGGATTGCGAACGCCCATCATCATAATGCGTAACTGACTAAAATCTGGCATACCCACAACGGTGTAGGTGCCATTACCAATTTGTCTGCTGAATGGGGCTGTAAAAGCAAAACCTGCATTGGTTCGGGCAATTTTAGTATTTACCATCTCTTCTAAAAGAATGGTAATCTCATTGGCGCCTGGCCAAATAGTCCCCGGGTCTGTGGCTCCTGCAGGGGTAACTTTTAATGGAATTTCGTATTCGTAATAGTTATTGGTTAAATCGGTTCCAAATCTAAAAAAGGCTGTTAATTGGTCGTCTTGTAAATTGGCTCCTTCTGCATGCACAAAGAGCCTTAATTTACCATACTGACGAAGATCTACATTGGTATTTTTAAATACCCCGCGCGCATCGCCATCTTTTAAATTACAAGTAAGTAAGCTAATAGATTGTTCGTTTTGTTGAATGGCATTGGGTGAGCTAAAATCCAATTCACGTTGAATACCCGGAGGAGTGGTGTATATAATGGGCCTACGCTGCCCATTCTTTTCAATGTTAACTGTAGAAACTACAAATTGGGTATTGTCTGTTGGGTCAACCGGCCTGTGTTCTCCTCCAGCTTCTAAATTATTTAAATACTTGCGCCAATCTGCTCTTACCAATTGCAAAGAGGCAAATCGCATAACCGTAGGCTCTTCAAAACCGCGCATGTACATGCGTATAAAACGAATCGATTTAAAATCATTAATCTCACCCACTTTACGCTCATACTCCCGAATGGGTACTTTTAACTGATACCATTTCTCTTCAGCAAAATCTCCATTTATAAATTTAGCACTGGTAGATAAGGTATCTGTTACATAGTTTCTTCCAATGGTAAAGGCATCTCTCGCAATTTCTATACGATACTGAAAATATTCTTCCACACCATTTACAGTATAGTCTCTATTTAAATCTTCATTATCTGGAACGTTGGTAGCAGCTGTTGGGTAAGTTTCGCCATTTGGCGGTTGGTCTATTGTTGGTGAATTCCCTTGATGGCGGTTAAATTTCTTATACCTATCCATTAATCCCAAGTTCTGCGCATCAAAATCATTGCCTAGATAGTAGTGGTAATTATCGTTACTTGGGTCTTTTTCTGCTTCAATATAAGCGGTAGAATTTGGGCCGAACCTATTACGTACTTTGTTTAGGTATGCTTCTTCAAAAAATTGGCGTTCTGCCTCATCATTTAAACCATCTAAACCAATATCTTGATTTTGCCTCACGGCCGGATCTGCATCAAAAGCATAATTAATAACAGGAGCCCTAGAAACCCTTCCCCAAACCGTAGTATCTGATAAAGCGATTTGTTCTGGGGTATTGTTTTTAGGTAATCCGTTTTCTGCAACCCTTCTGTTATCTCGTAAAATATCCTCTGATATGTTTCCTAAATTTATGTATAAAAACCCTTTGTCTACGCTGGCTGGCTTATCTGCAAAAGGGTCCATAATCCACATTTCTATATAATCTATATTGGCTTGCTCAAAATCGTTTTGATCTATTTTGCGCATAATACCTCCCCAATTTAAACGTGGATTTCTAAGGGTACCATCCGAATTTAAATCGTCTACGTTGTAGTTATACGGACCTCTTTCACTTGGATAAAATGATAAATCTAAAGTAGGTAAAGTGGTGGGTAAACCTTGTTGTATTTGCTTGTTCTTAAATACATCTTGTTGCAATACTTCGCGTGTAGCATGCAATGATAAAGCGTTGGGGTCCTCCCTTAAATGTTGGGGTGTAAAGGCATCATTTCTATAAAAGGTTGTAGCAATGGTATACCAAGCTAAATTGGCTCTCTTAAAACCGTAATTCAATTTGTTTAAAGCGTCTCCTTCCGGAAATAAATCTGGTTGTCCCTGCGGAGTACTTGCTAAAGCCCAAGTATTTCCCATTCTTAAATCAAAGGGCGTTTCTGCTCCCTCAAAATCGTCTAAGTAGGCCGTTCCACTTTGGTTCAGCGCTCCTTGCACTCCTGGGATTAAACGGGCATACTCTCCTGAAATGGTAAAATTAGAGGGCTCTTTGGTTTCTATAAATGGAAGCTTATCTATGAGTTTGGTAAGCAAACGTGATTGCTTAGTAAAGGTTCCATCTACCCCAATAATCATGTTAGAAATAGGCTCTTCTCCAATATTTACCTTAGGTGTTAGCGGACGTTCATTGAGGTACATAAAGGTTGAACCTAAAATTAAATCCGGACTGTATTTATAATCGAAGCGTGCGCCAGTTAAACTTTTTTGCTGAATTTGGAATAAGTTGTTACTCTCTGATGATACCTTAATAACTGCACCCGAATTTAAAAGGGCTGTATTTACAATTTTTACCCTACCCAAGTTGTAATCTACAATAAAGTCTGAATTTTCTGATAAGGGAGCTCCATTGGCTGTTACTCTCACAGAACCGCGGGGCACATTGGTTGAACCTAAAGATATTTCGTTGGTACTGCTTCCTTGGTAACTTCCACGTAAAAAGAATTTGTTAAATTGGGGTTGCTGAATAGCGCTAAATCGTGTTGAATCATATAAAGAAAAGAAGCAATAATAATCTGCTAAGGTTTTATCGTTTACAAAACGAGAGGCTAAATATGAACCAAATGGCTCCACAGTGGGTAAGTAAACTCTACCTGTTTGAGAATTTACTGTAATGCCCTCTATATAATCAAACAATCCATCAGAAACAGGTTCTTGCTGGGTGTTCATTTTATCTACATTAAACACATTTAACAAGGGCTGATTACTCAATAGAGGCTCGTTTCTAACTGGAATGTAATTTAAATCTGAACCACTAGGGTCATCTGCATAAACAATGTTTAACTTAAACTCTTTTGATTGAATTTGAAATGACCCCAAGGCATAAACATTCTTCATCATCAAATCCCAAATAGGTAGGTCGGGTCTTAAACTCGGACCTTTTAACATTTTCAAAAATAGAATTTCGGGGTTGTCTACGTTTCTGGGAATATCCTGACTAAAATCTCCAACTTTAAAAGGAATCCCGTTGATTGTTCCTTCATATGCCACACACAAAACATCGTCGTTGTTGAGTGTTTGGTTTAATGAAATATAGCCTAATCGGGAGTTAAAAGTAAATTCGTTTGGACCTAATTGGCGAGCAAAGTTAATGTTTTGGTATTGTGAAATGGCTCTTAAACCGGTGGTTGGGAAATCTTGGGTTAGCTTATTTTCTATCTGATAACTTGCTCTAAATTTGGCTGCTTCTGTGGCATTTCCATAACCATTTAAATAAGTATTTGGGTTATTTGGGTCGTACAAATTATTTACTCCATTGCCTATACTTACACCTTGGTTTACTTGCCAAAATTTATTGTCTAATCGGTTAGATTCTCCCAAATCCGAAAATCCAATTACGTCGCGCGATTGTTCAAAAGAACCGCTTCTATTGGTTACCCAAGCTTCTACGCGTGTAATTACAACGGGCGATCCATTAAATGGAAGGTTTCTTAACCACAATTCGTAATTATCTCTAAAATAATGAGCCAAGAAATAATGGCGGTTCATATCATAATTATCGCATTGTATATCAAAACGAGTGGTAGTAGTACCGCCAGATAATTCTGTTTCTTGTGTTTTACCTCTTTGCTGCGTAACCACAGCGGTAACAGTAAGTTTCCCAAACTGCATGGTACTTTTTACACCAAACAAACTCTGACTACCCTGAATTAAACTAGAGTTTAAAGGTAAGCTCACGTTTCCTAATTCAATTTTTTTAATGATATCATCGTCTTTGCCAGAAAAATCGAGCTTCATTTGGTTTTCAAACTCAAAGGTGGCTTCGGTATCATAGTTCATGTTTACCTTCAACTTATCGCCCACTTGGCCAGCTACATTCAGCTGAATTTTTTGCCTGAAATCGAATTGCCCTGTGCGTTGTTGTCTTAAACTAAAGGCTGGGTTTTGTACCTTATTAAAATTACCTGCAAAAATAATTTCGGCATTTCCACGGGGTCTAATATCTACAACGCCATTGCCAAAAATTTTGTCAATTACCTTATTGCCAATATTTATTTGAGGTAAAATACCATTGCCTTTGGCAAAATTTTGTGCTTGCGAACGTTGTCTGAAATACTCTTTGTTGTTTTTATTCCCATCTTGTTTCAACTGCTCAGAAATAGAACTAGAGGCAGGTAATTTATAGTCTAATGTACCAATTTTGGAAGAGCGATTGTATTGATAATTGTCTGGGTCTAGCGAATAACGTTCTTTGATATTACTCGGTTCAGGCAAATCTAATGGATGCTTTTTATTTAAAAATTCATAAGGCTTTTTGTCCTTAATGGGGTAGGGGAGTTTGCCAGAACTATCTGGCGGCAACACGTGAAAATCCCTGAGCCTTCTCGCGTTGGAGCGGGGCGTTGCATTCCATACCATTGTAATAACAAAGGTGAATGATAAGAATGTTTTTAAATATGTCGATCTAGAGCTACGGTACAATGTAGAGTTTTGCCATCAAATATTTTTTAAGGTTAATTTTACCAGTTGCTCAACGCTACTATCTGGGTTTTGTTGTTTAATTTTCATTAAGCCTTTCTCTGCTTCTGCCTTATTAAACCCTAACATCACCAGGGCAGAAAGAGCTTCATCGTATGCAGGTGAGCGGAAACTTGCCGTTTGCAAAGATTCTGGTGAAGCCACTTTTTTTAACTTATCTTGTAAATCTATTACCAACCTTTGGGCTGTTTTTGGCCCAATACCTTTAATGGTTTTTAATAGATTCCAATTACCATTTAAAATGGCTAACTTAATCTCGGAAGGTTTTAAACTTGATAATATCATGCGTGCAGTGTTGGTTCCAACGCCACTAACAGAAATTAATTGCATAAATAATTGGCGTTCCTCTTCGTCTGCAAAACCAAATAGGGTATGACTATCTTCTTTAATAGACAAATAAGTGAGTACTTTTAAATGCTCACCTGTACCCATGTTTTCATAGGTATTTAAAGATATTTCGATGGCATACCCCACCCCGTTGCAATCTATCACCAAATATGTTGGCGACCGATGGGTTACTTTTCCTTGTATATGTGCAATCACGCGATTAGAGTTCTTTCTTAGGTCGCAAAATAAGAAAAGTTTTGAATTAGCGCTATTTTTTTTCGGCTAAAATATTACCTTCGTTTTATGCGCTTTATAAATGGAAAGTTTTTATTTTTATGGCTGGTTTTGAGCATTTTGTCTGAACCAAATGCATTATTTGCGCAGTTGCCTCCCATAGATTCAACCCATTATGCTAATGGGCAAATTATAAGAAAAGGGAAATTTAAGTACAAAAAGCCGCACGGCATCTGGTTGTATTATTTCCCAAATGGAAACATGATGCGCAAAGAAAAGTGGAATAATGGCAAGTTAATGTGGCAAATAAAGTACGATTTGTACAAAAGAAAAATCTATGGGGTAAATTCTAAATTGGATACCAACTACTACAAAGGTTGTAATTGCTCCAATTAGTTTAAAATAAAGGGGGTGCTTAAAATAAATTCTGGAATATTTACTTCAAATAATTTACCATCTATTTGTCGCTCCATTAAATAAGTACCATACATTTTACCTAAGTCTGAGCTTAACATACAACCCGAAACATATTGGTATTTTTCACCAGGCTCTAACAAAGGTTGAACTCCCACAACGCCTTCTCCTTCTACCTCTGATTGCCCATCCAACGAGTCGATAATATGCCAATGCCTACGCAATAACTTTATGGTATGCTCTCCTTGATTTTCAATATGTATGCGGTACGCAAACATGTGTTTGTTTTCTGAGTGGCTTTGCTTATTCGATTGATAAGCTGTTTCCACTATTATCTTTACATCATGTGTTATGGCAATTTGCATAAGTCAAAAGTGTGAAATCTTTATTGAAAAATCAAGTAAAAAAATTAGAACTTAATTATTTAACAGAATTGGCTTTGGAATGTTTTCTAATCATGATGCTCCTAAATTGTCTAATCCTCATGCCGTTAAAACAAGCGAGTACCGAGTCATTTAAAGCGATAGCAAAGAATCTCATGTTTTTTCCGGACAGCAATGAATGTTAATTCTTTATTATCTCGGGCAAGTTAGAAAGTTCATATTTAGATTTAATTCCAATTAAATGTAACTCAATATTCTTTTCTTTCGCTTGGATGGCTGCAAAATCTTGGATAATCTCTAAAATATCATAATCAATGTAATTAGACCTGCTGCCATCTATTGTTACCTTAGAACCTTTGGGAATTTTTACCAAAAGAATCTCTTTAATTCTTGCCTTGTTTAAAAAAGTAACTTCCTCAGCTAATCGAATGGTAATTTCATGCTTGTTTTTAACCATTACTTTTTCATAATGATAGGCATTTTTAAAGTTACTTTTTAATATATAAAAAACACTTGTTGCCAATCCAATAAAAACACCCGTTAATAAATTGGTAAATATAATGGCTAAAACGGTTACCAAAAATGGAATAAATTGGTTCAAACCGTTTTGATACATTTTTTTAAATAAGGAAACTTTGGCAAGTTTATAACCAGTTATTAATAAAATGGTAGCGAGTGAGGCTAAGGGAATTAAGTTTAAAATAGAACTGAATAGCACCACACTTGCCAATAACAAAACGCCATGAAAATTGGTGGAAAATTTACTTTGTGCCCCTGCGTTAATATTTACTGAACTCCTAACAATTACTGAGGTTATGGGAATTCCACCAACTAAGCCCGATAACATATTTCCAATACCTTGGGCAATTAATTCTCTGTTAGGTGAGGCCCGTCTTTTAAAGGGGTCTATGTTTTCTACAGCCTCTAAATTTAAAAGCGTTTCTATGGAAGCCACTGCAAAAACAGTAAAAGCAATAGACCAAACTTGATAACTTTTAAAGCCCGAAAAATTGGGTACGGTAATCATATTGGTGATGCCCTCAAAGCTTGGAATGTTTACTAAATTCTCCTTAGGAATAACTAAACTGGGTGCCATCCAATAAAATAAGGCATTTAATGATGCGCCTATTAATACCACCATTAATGAAGCAGGGAGAAATCCAATATTTTTTAGGGGTGTTTTATCCCAAAAAATCATTACTAAAAGGGAAACGATGGATACTATTAATGGTCCTAATGTTATATAATTCATAAGGTTTAGCAAAATATATAAAGTATGCTCGCCATCTTCTTGCCACAAACTTTTATTGGCTAGATAGTCCTTATCAAATCCTACTGCATGGGGAATTTGTTTTAAAATTAAAATAATTCCAATGGCTGCCAGCAAGCCTTTTATTACGTTGGAGGGAATAAAATTAGCGATAAATCCTGCTTTTAATAAGCCTGCTATTAATTGCATAGCTCCCGCTAATACAATAGATAGTAAAAAAAGTTCAAATGAACCCAAATCTGAAATAGAGGTTAAAACCACCGCCGTTAAACCAGCGGCTGGTCCGCTAACACTGGCATGTGATTGACTAATAATTCCAACTACCACACCTCCAATAACACCGGCAATAATTCCCGAAAGCATAGGTGCTCCGCTGGCTAATGCAACGCCCAAGCATAAAGGAAGAGCTACTAAAAAAACGACAATACTTGCCGGTATATCATACTTAAGTTTTGAAATCATGTAATCGATGGCTCGAAGGTTTTGTTTTGCTAATGTTGAGCGCAATATACTAGTTGCTTATCATAATTAAAATTACTTAAATTTCTATTGAATGTCAATTTCTTAGCCTTACATGGTATTTTGGCTATGGTTGTTTAAAGTTTTTTCTCAAAATTTGAAACATGCAAGAATTGGAGCCATATTACCGCTGGAGAGATATTTACCAAAGTGAAAACGACCCTGATTCTCCATTTTTTGAGCGCGAATACAGTGAGTTTGAGTTTACCAACCAAGTTTATAATTATGTTATTCACCCGCAGTGGGATGAGTTTGGTTCGCCCACGCTATATCTAAAAATACTATTTGCAGATTACCAAAAAGGTTTTGCTGTGCTCGAACTTTTGGGCGAATGGAATGATGCCATCCACAATGATGTGATGTTTTTAAAACGGGAGGTAATTGAACCTCTCAACCACAATGGCATCGATAAATTTATTCTAATTGGCGAAAACGTGCTTAATTTTCACAGCAGCGACGATAGCTACTACGAAGAATGGTTTCAAGATGTGGAGGATGGATGGATTGCTGCCATCAATTTTCAAGAGCATGTTTTGGCAGAGTTTCGTTCCGCAAATATTGATTATTATTTCAATTTTGGCGGAGAGCTAGATGCTTTCAGTTGGCGCAAATTTAGTCCCATGCAATTATATAGCGAAGTGCAAAAAATAATGAGTCACAGGTTGGGTTAAATTCCGCCTTCTTTCATTTTTTCTGCATTCTCTGCTACCTGCAATTGGTCTATAAAAGTTTGAATATTGCCATTCATCACCTCAGGTAAATTATACGCTGTGTACCCAATTCTATGGTCAGTTACCCTACTTTGTGGGTAATTGTAGGTGCGAATTTTAGCAGACCTATCACCGCTAGATACCATGGTTTTTCTCCTGCTTGCTATCCCTTCATTGTGCTTTTGTAATTCTATTTCATATAACTTAGAGCGGAGCATTTGCATGGCGCGCTCGCGGTTACCGTTTTGGGTTCTCTCTACTTGGCAAACCACCACTATGCCAGAAGGCCTGTGCGTTAACATTACCTTACTTTCAATTTTATTTACATTCTGTCCTCCAGCACCACCAGAACGAGAGGTTTGCATGTCTATATCAGCAGGATTTAGATATACATCTACCTCTTCTGCCTCAGGCAATACTACTACGGTTGCTGCCGAAGTATGCACCCTTCCTTGGGTTTCGGTTTCTGGTACTCTTTGCACACGGTGAACGCCACTTTCATATTTTAAAATACCGTATACATCATCTCCGCTTACCTCTATAATTACCTCTTTATAACCTCCCGCGGTGCCTTCGGTAAAGTCTATTACTTCTGTTTTCCAACCACGTTTCTCACAGAAATACATATACATTCGGTATAAATCGCCAGCAAAAATACTGGCTTCATCGCCGCCTGTTCCACCTCTAATCTCCAAAATAGCATTTTTACCATCTTCTGGGTCTTGTGGAATCATTAAAACACGTACCTCTTCTTCTAATGGCGCTAGTTTTGGCTCTAATTCATCAAGCTCCATTTTCGCCATTTCACGCATTTCATCGTCTTTTTCAGTTTTTAAAATCTCTTTGGCGTTTTGAATATTGCCTACTAAATTTTTATATTCAAAGTACTTATCAACGATGCGTTGTAATGATTTATACTCACGGTTCATTTGCTTAAACCGCGCCATATCCCCAAGTACATCGGGCTGACTTAACTGTTCTTCTACTTGCTTAAATCGCTGGTATATGGCTTCTAATTTATCTAACATATTGTTTTTTAGAGGGCGCAAAGATAGGGGTTCAGGAAGAAATTACCATAGGTTTTTGCCATCAATTGGCTTTGTATTGATAAACGTTAATACCTTTTTCATTTAAAAGGTAAAGTCTTTCTTTCTCTATGCTAAAGCTGTTATTTGCTACTTGAGGCAAGGCAAGGGTGTCTCGGCGGTATTGTTTTAACTGATAACTCATCAGTTTGGTTTCATCCATATAAAACAAACTTTCCCCCATTATTTTAATGGTTTCTTGTCCTTTTATAGGAACGGTTTTTATATAGTTGGCAAATAAATCAAATACTAAAATTCCTTCGCTGCTGTCGTTAGCAAAAATTTTATCGCCATTGTCTATAATTCGGGTAGGACTTAAATTTTTGTTTTGTGCAAATTGTAAAGAATTGCCGCTAGCTTGCAAAAGGGAGCCATCTTTAGCCATTTTTTTTAGTTGCAAATCTCCTTGGTCAAAAACCCAAATACCGTTCGAATAACTGCGGGCAGCGGCCGAGGCTTGAATAATGCCCACATCACCTAGGTTCAGCCTACCTCTAAATGCTAAATTATTATCTAAAAATACCAAAGCGTTGAGTTCTCTGTAAAATAAATAAATTTCTAATGGGTTGCTGGCATCTATTTGAGAAATATTGCCCAAATAGGCGTAATTTAAGGTGCCTTGAAGCACGCCTTGCGCATTGTATTTATAGAGTTGATTGGTTTTAGTAACCAAATAAATATTCCCCATTCGGTCTGTTTCAATCATTTTAGCTTCTGCTTCTATCCGAAACAAAAATTGCCAATTAGGTTCAAAACTGCTACAAAATAGCCAGCCTAAAAATGCAACAATATACCTAGCTCTCTTTTTCAAAAGTTTCTAGTTTAAGGGTATTCCCATCATAAACGGCATAGGTGTTAAAGCCAATCCAATCGCCCAAGTTCACGTATTTTCTGTTTGAACCCAACTCGTAAATCATGGGTAAATGGCGGTGCCCAAAAACATAATATTGCGCATTTTCTCCTGCCGATATAAGCTGGCGGCAATGTTGTATGAGGTGCTCATTTTCTCCATGAAAATCAAAATTTCCATCAAATGTTTTGAGCTTACTTCTGTGGCTAAGCCAATTGGCAATACCCATTCCTATACTGGGATGAAAAAAGGCAAACAGTCTTTGAAACAAAGGATTTCTGTAAATCCAAAGTATCAATTTAAATTTATGTTGGCCTGAACCTAAACCGTCGCCATGCCCGATATAAAATTGTTCATTTCCCCATTTTCTAAGAATGGGTTTAGCATGAACCTGCACGCCTAACTCTTTTTCGAAATAACCAAATTGCCACAAATCATGGTTGCCATGAAAAAAATGTACTTTTATTCCTGCATCGCACATAGCTGCAATTTTGGCTTGTAAACGCACAAATCCTTTGGGAACCACCAATTTATATTCAAACCAAAAATCAAACAAATCTCCTACTAAAAATAGCTCTTCGCAATCGGCTTCAATTTGGTTCAGCCAGCGGATGATGCGTTCTTCTCTGGCTTTGCTGCTTACAGCATCTGGAATGCCTAAATGAAAATCGGAGGCAAAATATATTTTTTTTTTGGTCACTGTAATTTATTCTTGTTTGCGGTCGTCAATCAAAAATAAGATAAGCTCTATGGGGCCGTGCGCGCCCACAACCATTTGAGGCATTAGCTCCGGTTCTGTGCTGGGTAAATCATGCGTTCTGCTTGGGCCAGTAATAAAACTTATCATGGTAGGCATGTTTCTGCCATATCTGTTGCGCATGGTTTGCATGGCTTCTTTCATGTCTAAAACCAATTGAGATCTTTTAGCAATAATAACATGAACGGGTGGCCAAATGGTAAGTGTTCTGCTGTTTTTGGCACTGCTAATAAGTATGCTTCCAGAGCTTGCCAACAGCGATTCGCACCCGGTAATGGAGGCTTGAATTTTATCTAAATGCTCTTTTTTGTCGTAATATTCTATCCCCGAATCATCGAGTAAATTTTGGGTTTCTTCTTCCCAACTAAAAATAAATTTCCATTTTCTAAGCTCTATTAAATCCAGGAGCTTGTCTACACAATCAAAGGTATTATCGCAATAAACAAATTGGCCCTGAACCGAAACAAACTTTTTAACAAACATTTCAGATAAAGTTTCGCCTTCTGGGCGCACAAATACGTTGCTCTCCAGGTCTATATTCTGAAAGCTGCTTTTTGATTTATAATTTAAAGCTTGCCTAACTTTTTTAAGGATTTTTTCCTTAGATGTAATTTGCTGTTCCAATCAATCGCAATTTATATAATTTAAGTGCTACAAAAAAAGTACTTTATTAAAGCTGTTCAAAATGAGCGCAATACTATCTTAGTATTTACTGCGTTTTTCCCCCATGAAAACGATATCAAAAATAATTTTGCTCATAGGGGTAGCTCTTATGGGTATGGGGTTTGCACAAAAGAACAAGAGTAGTGGAGCCCAAGATGTATCTGTACAATTTGTAAATAAGGCTGGTGCTAGCCATTATGGCAAATGTGTAGTGCTTAAACTAGAGAATAAATCAGAGAAAAAGTTGGATTATGCCATTCCTGCTGGATTTCAATTGCAAGCGTCTGAACCAAAATATCAAAATTTGGTGGTAACAGAAAACGTTTTTGTTTCATTAATGCCGCGCGAAAAAAAGGAGATTCCCATTTTTGCGATGTGCACTGAACACCATGATGCTGCACCTGGTTCATACCTTTTGAGTTATACTCCGCTCGCTAAAGAGAATAAACACCTGAATGAATTATGTGAACTAATAGCCAAAGAAAAATGGCATACCAGCGAGGCCCAACATGCTGTTTGGTGCTTGGTAGAAAATGAATCGCTCGAAAATATTGCAGGTTTTGATACAAGTGTTGTTAGAAAACTACAACATAAAGTGGCCACCTTAACCAACCAAAAAATGCCAGCACCTCCCACTAAATCAGACTATAAAAGAAATTATTATGCCAGTCCAACTGTTATAAAAACAAAAGTAGGAGGCTCTTACAGTTTTAATTTTTCACACCCAAAAAGTGTACAAATTGCCATGTTCAATAAGCAAAATGTATTGGTGCGAGAGTTGTATAAAAATGAACAAGAGGCTCCGGGAAGAAAAACCATCAACTACGCCTTTGATGCAACTGTTTACACAGAGCCAATATATTATATGCGCATGTTTGTAGACGGAGAAAAACGCCTAGAAACTAAAATGGATCTTAACTAAATTAGGAGTTTTGGGCAAACGGCGTTTTCATCATGTGATGTAAAAGGTCGTTTAGCTTGTTTTTGAGTTCGGTTCTATTTACAATTAAATCTAAAAAGCCGTGTTCCAAAACAAATTCTGAGCTCTGAAATCCTTTTGGTAAATCTTTTCCAATGGTTTCGCGAATAACTCGTGGACCAGCAAACCCAATTAAAGCCTCTGGTTCTGCTATGTTTACATCTCCTAACATAGCAAAACTGGCGGTTACACCTCCGGTGGTTGGGTCTGTTAATAAAGAAATATAAGGTACGCCGGCCTGACCCAATAGTGCTAATTTAGCTGAAGTTTTGGCCATTTGCATCAATGAAAATGCGGCCTCCATCATGCGTGCTCCACCCGATTTAGAAATAATAAGTAAAGGAATTCTGTTTTCACGTGCATAATCTATGGCTCGAGCAATTTTCTCGCCTACTACACTTCCCATACTTCCACCAATAAAGCCAAAATCCATACAAGCAACAACCAATTTCATGTCGTAGCTCAATTGACCTACCGCCACGCGCATGGCGTCTGTCATGCCACTTTTATCTTGCGACTCCTTTAAACGTTTTGCGTACTCTTTGGTATCTTTAAAAGCGAGTGGATCGCTTGGTAGAATACCTGCAAATAATTCCTCAAAGTTTTCTCCAAATAACAACTCAAAATATTCGTGTGACCCAATTTTGTCGTGGTAATTGCAATGCGGACAAACATATGAATTTGCCTGATGATCTGTGGCTAGCAATGTTTTTTTGCATTTACTGCATTTATGCCAAAGTCCATCCGGTACTGATTTCTTTTCTGAAGTTAGGGTAGTGATTCCTTCTTTTACACGTTTATACCAACTCATTTTTCACTTATAAATAAGTTCCAAAATAAAGTGTTGAAGCCAAATATACCAAGAAAATAAATTATTGTACTGTATTTCAGCTGTATATGAATATGTTTTGAAGACTTCGCTTCATTTATTTCTTAATCTTTAACATTCTCTGGTAAATGAGAATAGGCATAGATAAGCATGGGCAAAATGGGGCTCCAAACCATGGGATGAAGTATTTGGTAAAACCTTAAATGGGTAAATTGCGGATTGAATACGATAAACAAAGCAATTAATTTTAAACCCAATAGTACTAAAACAAGGAGCAAGGTTTTATAATTTGGTAGCTTGTAAATTTTTGTAAAAACGAACCAGATTAGGAAGATGTTTAGTGAAAATCGGATGGTTTTATTCAGCAGAAAACCTTCCATCGTAGTGCAATTTTCTTGGAAATAATAATACCCACAAGCATTGTTTTGGCCTGTAAGAAAATTAAAATTCTGAGAGGCAATATTTAAAAAAGCCAAACTTACCAGGAGAAAGGCATGTTTAAAATTAATTGGCTGAAGCATGAGGTTTTTTTTCTGTAGTGGCTAGCTTTACCCATACTATCATAAATCCAAACGCAAACAAATACAGAATAACAGGGAATACATATTCATGGAAAAATACGAAGATAGATTCAACATTCATTTTGATTTGTATGAGCAAGTAAATTCTTGCTAAATTGGCTAAAAATAGGGCAATAAAACTAAGAGGAATAAACCATGTATAATGCCATAATTTGTTTCGATAAGCAAGTATAAACGACCACAGAGTAATGAAAACACTCACTCCGTTGCATGCTTCCATAATATTTACAATGGGTTTGCCATTTACAGAAATTAGTATTTTAGACTTTTGCGCAATTTCTGTAATCTCTGCTTGGTTAAAAAGCTTAATAACAAGGGTTGAAATATAATAGCTAAAAGGGTCTATATGTGGATTATAATACGCTAAGTATAAAGTATACAAGAGCTGCAATACAACATACACCACTAAAAAAACTAGCAAAAAAGTAAAGGCTTTCATAAAAATTTTGTAGCGTTGCGTACTGCATTTTTATGTTGTAGAAAAGTAATACGACTGCTCATTTTTGTAGTAAACATAAATCGTTCATTTTAATTATGCCAAATAAATAAAATATTATTCTGATTTTCAGGTTTTTGTAGTTTATCTTATGGGCATTTACTTGCTTTCACCAAATTACCCTAAAAAGCTCTTTAATATTTTGCATTTTCGTATCGATGCGGTTTTTAATCATTTTATTTTTACTCTTTCGTGGATTTATCCAAGCGCAGCCAATTTTGTATTTGTCTGATTCAATTGAGGAAATAGAATTAGGTAAATATGGGTCCCATGTTTTAAGAGCCAATCAGGAACTTAACATAAAGCAAATTTTACCGCTACATAAAAGTGCCTACATCCCCAATTCGAATGGGGTATTATTTTTTGAGCAAAATATTGATTTGCCTAATGTTTGGTTGCGTTTTGATTTAATGTACACAGGTATAAAAAGTAATCAAGTTTTGGTAGAATTAAATAATCCTTTAATCGACGAGGTGTCGTTTTATTTGGTTCAAAACAACCGTGTAATAGATAGCAATCATTGTGGCGATGATATTCCTTTTACAAGTAGAAATATCCATTTTCGTAATCCTGTATTTAGTATTTGGTTCGAACCAAACCAATTTTATTCTTTATACATTAGATGCAATTCAGATGGGCGTAAAATGCATTTGCCAATTATTATGCGTTCTGTAAATACTTTCGTGGAACACAGTTCTTCTAAAGATTTAATGCTAGGATTGTTCTATGGAATATTGATTTCTTTAACATGGGTATATTTTTATTTAGCACTCATTATTAAAGAAAGATCTTTTTTGTTTTTAGCTCTTTATTTGTTTTTTTTAACCTTGTCGCAGCTAGCAGTGAGTGGGGTAGATTATGCGTATTTATGGCCAAGTTCCTCTTATTGGAATAATAGAAGTGTGGCTGTTTTTATGGGCTTAGCCATTATAATGGGTTTGTATTTTGCCCGATTATTCCTTTCCAAAAGGCTGTCTAATTGGATTTTATGGCCTTTTAGATTTTTATTGGGAGCGGCTATCTTTTCTGTTGTTTTATCATTGGGTTCAGACCAAATGTTGCATGCCGGCATGAACCTATTGTACTTTCTAATTCCGCTAGATTACGGACTTCTATTTTTAGTGGGTTCGTATTATCTCATAAAGCGAATAAAGGTAGCTAGGTTTTTTGTGCTGAGTTTTTTTGCAGCTACTATCAGCATCGGACTAATGGTATACTATTCAATTAGCAATAATATCGATAATGTTTATACCAATAATTTGGTGTTGTATGCTTTAATTTTAAAATGTTTAATGCTGTCTATTGCCATGTTTGATAGGGTTAAAATTTTTAAAGAGGAAAATGAATTGGCGCAGAAATCTATTATTCAAAATTTGGAAGAACTTGCCCAATATAAAGAATCTGTAAACCAAGAATTGGCTTTACGAATACATGAAAAAACACAAGAACTTATTGGTAAAAAGAACGAAGTAAACTTAGCTATCATTCAAGGAGAAGAGCGCGAAAGAAAACGAATTGCGCAAGAATTGCATGATGGAATGGGTAGTTTATTGGCCACTTTAAAATTAAATGTAGAGTCGCTGAACCTAGAAAATAAAGGATTAAGTAGTTTTGAATGGAAAGCGTATAAGGGTTTATTAGAATTGGTAGATTATGCTTGTGTAGAATTGCGCGATATATCTCATAATATGTTGCCTGCCGGAATAGAACATTTTGGACTAGACGCAACTTTAAAATCTGATATTGCCAAAATTAAAAGGCATAAAAATTTGCAAATTGGTTTAGATACTTTTGGGTTAATTAATATACAAAATAAAGAAATAGAATTGCATGTATATCGCATCGTTTTAGAGTTGCTAAATAACGTGATAAAGCACGCCCAGGCTAGTCAAGCCAACATTCAGTTAATGCTAATAGATAAGCATCTTTCGCTTATTGTTGAAGATAATGGTGTTGGTTTTAATCCAGAAAATACGCTAAATTCGGGCATTGGTATTATTTCTGTAAAGTCGCGCGTGGAGGCCTTGTTGGGAAAAATGCAAATAGATTCAATGAAAAATAGAGGTACCTCTATTACCATTGAAATTCCTATACCTTAGTGTTTTATTTATGAAGAAAATTTTAATTGCAGACGATCATCAAATATTTTTAGCCGGATTACGACTCATTTTTGCAGAAAACAACGACTATATTATTGCCAAAGAAGTTAGCAACGGACAAGAAGTTTT
>JAUYMZ010000470.1 GCA_030699355.1 Bacteroidota bacterium
GAGTTGAATCTTTTTTTTCAGAGAATGAATAAACTCGAAATAAAATATATTTGTAAAATCTTGTCATAACTATTTTTTTTCAGGTTTAGACCAACTATTAAAAGCACCAGCAGAATCTAAAATAAAATAAGTAGCACTCACCCCAAAACCAACTGGCCCTAAAAATCCTACATAACCCATAGTTACATCTAAAGCGGCCTTTCCAACCACACCAACTTTATTAGAGTCATTCTGTAAAATCGCCCCTGCTGCATTAATTGTGCTGTTTATAACAGTGACGGCGAACACTGCCTTACTTAAAACTTTCGCTCCTTTTAGGTATGACTCTCCACCTTTGCCAAGTGTATTAGATGTCCTCCATGCCTTTTGTTTTGGTCTAAGTTTATTAAATTCACTCCAAGTTTTTGCAGACTTATAATTGCTTCTAACAGCATAATCAATTAACTCTGTTTGTACTCCATTGGCAGCACCTATTGCTCCAAAACCAGTGTTTACCTTAGACAACCAATTTGGGTTATTCAAACTCTTCGTCCAATTCTTTAAGTTATCATTATACCTTGCCGCTGCTTCCCCATAAGCCTCACCATTTTTACGGTATTTGCCTCCGTTATCATATACCAAATCGGCCTGCATCGTGGCTCTATCAAATGGATCTGTAACATTGTTAAAATCACTCCAATTTGGGTATAGCCTTTTAGCTGTTACCACAAACTCTGCCAAGTCCCACAACCCCAACGGATCCGTAAACGAAACCGGATTATTACTCATGGCCAAATACGGTGAGGGATGCTGCATTAAGGGGTCGGGTTGTAACCAACGGCCTATTTGGGCATCGTAGTTGCGGAAAGCAGAAAGGCAATCATTCAATAAGTCCTCACCGTCCTTAAGGGCCCCATGGTCCTTTAGCCTTCCTTTTTTTGGCTTAGCAGATTTACCCAAGGTTGGCGATTTACTCACATCAAAACTCATCCCAAATGGGTAGTAGTGGAATTCCTCTAGCAAGCTGCCTTGGTAGTGGGCAATGAATAAATTATCTGTGCGGACTGTCATTTCTGAGGGGAGAAGTTTTAAGTTTTAAGTGTTAAGCGATTTTGAGCCATAAAGCAATTATAAGAATATTTGCTTTAAAACAATACTTTCTGCTAGAAAGAATGAGGTTCCTCCCTGCGGTCGGAATGACCGGCATTCACGCATTTTTAAGGCGGGGTTGATATTGGCAGCTTTGCTGCCAATATCAACCCCGCATTTACACCTAAAAACATTGTCATTTTGAGCGCAACGAAATGGAGCGAAAAATCTTTTTGTTTGAAGGGGGGGATTTAGAAACTTTGGGGTATTGACATGCTTTACTCGCAACCCTTTGCTTGACTCATATACAATTTGCATTGACTCATCAAACATCAAGTAGTTTAAAAACGTCTTGGGTTTGGTGCTATCTTGGGTTTGGTTTTGCATGAATTAATAATTCAAAAAAGCCATTAAATTTAAATAACCAATTTTACAACAAATATTTTTGATTCAATATGACAATTACCGCTTGGATAAAAAATAATATGATGCTACCCCAACAAAATAACCAAACTTTAATACCATTAATTTTCCTTTGCTCTATTGATTCTTTCTTAAATTCTTTGAACCAATTTTTATATTTTCCATTATAAAAAACCAAAAAATAATAAGTTGCAAACAGTAAAAAACAACCAATAAAAAACAAGAGTGATTTTTCTTGGTACACCCATTTTAAACCGAAAATTAAAGAAAAAAATAAACCTAAATTTATAACCTGAAATGCATGTACAACACACATTATTAAAACAGTATCGCCAATTGGAGTTGAATCTTTTTTTTCAGAGAATGAATAAACTCGAAATAAAATATATTTGTAAAATCTTGTCATAACTATTTTTTTTCAGGTTTAGACCAACTATTAAAAGCACCAGCAGAATCTAAAATAAAATAAGTAGCACTCAC
>JAUYMZ010000471.1 GCA_030699355.1 Bacteroidota bacterium
GAAATTTCCCAAGAATTACCTGGAAGGCTCCTCTTTTAACCAACAGCATTTTACAATATAAAATTTACAGAAAAGGCAATGCAGGTGTATTTGTTTTGGTTCAAACCGTAGCTGCCACCGTAAACAGTTTTATAGACTCAACCTTTATGGGCAACGGACAAACATTGCAATACTACATAGAGGCTGTTTTGGCCAATGTTTGTGGACAGAATACCTTAAAAAGTCACGCTGCCAGCTACGCAGTATTATCGGTATCTGAGTATGCTGCCTTGGCCAAAGAGTTTAAGATTTTCCCCAATCCGGCGAGTACATTTTTAACTATAAAAAGTACAAATAACAAAACATTTACAGGCATAAAACTGCTCAACATAGAGGGTAAAATGTTAGATTATTTTACCTTTGAAGACAGCAAAACAGAAACACAAATTAACCTTCCGCAACTAGCCAAAGGAATGTATTTTGCAATGGTAGAAATAGAAAACAACCAAACTGTTTCATTGCCTTTTTATGTGGAGTAGGGGATTGCCATTTTCGAAAAAGACGATGCTTTGGAGGAAGCCTTAGATTTAGTTTAAAAGATTCCTATCTATTTTAATATATTTGATAAAAGCGAATTTTATGAAACAAGTTAAATACTTCTTATTTATTTTGTGTTTGGTTTTTAGCCAAAAAATGATGGCTTCTCATGTGGTAGGTACTGAAATGTCTTATAAAAAAATTGGATTCAGATTGTACCAAATTGAAGTTAAAGTTTATATTGATTGTGTTTTTTGGCCTGCATTCTGCTTTAACAATTGTTCGAACCAAAGTTCAACTCCACCATGTAATTTTGGCCTAGGTATTAAAGGGGCATCTTTACCTTTAAATTTAAATCATAATATTACAACTGATTCTAATTTTATTAACATTGGTTTTGGTGGTCCTGCCTCAGTTTCTTTTAATATTAACAAGCCAGTTTTTGAACCAAACGAGTTTTATGGAGGTCCAAAATCTGCTTGTACATTGTGCAGTACAAGAACCCCTGGTGCATACTCTCCAGCTGTAGAGGTTTTTACTTTTATTGGAAATATAGATTTAAGTGCTTTTCCGGCAAATTGTTGTTGGGTGAATGTAAGTTTTAGTTTAAGTTCTAGGACTTCAGGCATTACCAATATTATAAACGCAGGTGGTTTAAATGCTTACAGAGACATACAAATAAATATATGTGATAGTGGCGGACCAAATACTTCTCCGGTTTTTAATAGTATGCCTCGTTTATTAACTTGTGTTAATAATGATTATTTTTTTAAATTAAATGCCACAGATGCCGACGGCGATTCTATAAGTTATAGATTAGGGGATGTAGAAGGCAGCACCAATATTCCCGTTCCATACCAGCCTCCATATTCTAAGAATGCCCCTGTACCTTATTTAGGATTTCCTTCTACTAATCCTAATTTTCAACCACCATTTGGCTTTCAGGTAAATCCTATTACTGGTTTGGTTCAGTTTAGACCTATTACGTCATTTAATACTCCTTTAAATTTTGAAGTATTAAAATGGCGCAAGATAAATGGTGTGCCAACCCTTATGGGAATTGTGACCAGAGAGGTAGATCATGCTGCTATACCCTGCTATGGTACCCAACCTAATATTAGAATTTACGATATGAATGGCGCTCCTATCACTGCTGCCAATGTTCTAGTTTGTGAGAGTAAGGAGGCTTGTTTTATTGTGGCAGCTAATGATGGTTTTACCAACGCAGATACTACCTTTTTGGAATTTGCTAATACCCCAGGTTTAAGTGTTCAACCATTCTATAACCCTGCTACTCGCCGTACTTTAGGCCCCATTCATGATAGTGTAAAAATTTGTATGCAGCATAGTCCGAACACAAATTTGAGTTCAAAATCATTTTTAATTTCTATTGCAGGTAGAGACAAAACCTTACCCATTAGTATGAGCACCCATAAATCTTTTACCTTAATAAGTATGGCTGAACCAAAAGTTCGTTTACTGGCTAGTAGCACGGGTAATATGGGAAGGAAAATTTATTTGGGAAGATTAAATACTGTTCCGTTTAATGCTGGGCTCACCAATTGGAATATTGAAAATTTTCCGGGTTCGAATAGCTTTAGTACTTTTACTGCAAAAGATACTGTTTCTTTTACCTTTTCGGGTGGAGGTTGGTATAAAGTAAATTATGAGTTAACAGCAGATTGCGGTAAAATAAGCATTCAAGATTCTTTGTTTATAGGAGGCTTTTCTATATTTGCCTTTCAAAATCAAGCGCAAATATGCGGTGGAGATAGCACTGCTAGCATTGCCGCTTCTGCCGCTGGCGCCATTGGTAATCCTCGGTTCAGGATTAATAATGATAGCTTTCAAAATCAAGCTGTTTTTACGGGCTTACCATCTGGTTCATATAAAATATATGGCAAAGACGAAGCCAATAACCTAGATAGTGTAGTGGTGGTAATTCCTGTGAAACAAGCTTTGCAATTAAGTATCAGCAAAACAAATTCGCGCTGCGGAAGAGATTCTACTGGTTCTATAAGCTTAAGTGCTTCGGGCGGACAAGCAAATTACAAATACATAGTTGGAGGTGATACCAACAGCACAGGTAGTTTTATAAAATTACCCGGTGGTTTAATACCCGTTCGGCTTATAGACCAAACTGGATGCATAAAAGATGATACCGTAAATTTATTAAGTGCTCCCTTGCTTCGGGTAAGTTTAAACATTCAGGGCGACCAATGCACGAGCCAACCAAGCGGAATAGCAGTTGCCACTGTTACGGGAGGAAGTTTACCTTATAGACTATCGTGGTTAAATAATATACCAAGTAGTCAAACCTTTTATGGAGGCTTGTTGGCGGGCTTGTATCCTCTAAAAATACTAGATGCACAAGATTGTGTTTTGGATACTTTTTTTAACATTCCACTGGCACCTGTGGCCTACAATGCAGCCAATATTTGTGCGGTAGATGTAATTAATCCTACAGAGAAAAAGCAGGTAATTAGGTTTAATAAAATTGCTGGCAACCGCATCTCTGTTTATCAAATTTGGGAAACAATAGATACACTCGAATCATTTGTGCTAAAGCAAACCATTTCTGCCAATCAAGCCGCTATATTTTACGATACCTTGCAGGTAAGCGAAAATACTAAAAAGTACTATAGATTAATGGCCTTAGATAGTTGTGGTAGAATTAGCTTTGATGAAAGAATGGCTTCGCCCATGAATATTTCTATCAATAATTATGTAGATTTAATAGGTGTGTTTCCAACGTATACCTTAAGAAATTTCCCAAGAATTACCTGGAAGGCTCCTCTTTTAACCAACAGCATTTTACAATATAAAATTTACAGAAAAGGCAATGCAGGTGTATTTGTTTTGGTTCAAACCGTAGCTGCCACCGTAAACAGTTTTATAGACTCAA
>JAUYMZ010000472.1 GCA_030699355.1 Bacteroidota bacterium
ATGAGGTTTACCACTTCAATGATTTATACATAGATTGGGAAAAATCGTTTCTTGAGAGATTTATAATTGAATTCCCTTTTGAAAATTTGTTTTTTATTACTGATGATGCATTAGTAGGACTAGATGTAGTTGATTTCGAATTATTTGGTTCAGAATTTCAGGGTATTCCAACAACTAACCCTGATTTTGAATTTTTAAAGGTAAATCAATCAACAGTATTACCTTCATTATCAGTTGACTATTTAAACTCAATTACATACTATCAGAACGATAAAAACGTATTAGAGGTTTCAAATTGCTCTTCATTTATTTCAAGTAGTAATGTAAATTTAACTCCTCATTTTGACTTCTTGGGGAATCAACAAATTTCTGAAATTAAAGAACTCCTAGGTGTAAATTTACCTTTTGCAGCATAAAATGGAAAATATTAATCAATTAGAATCCGGATTTAAAATTACTAACTTAATATTAATGGAATGTAATTTTAAAAGAGAGGCGAATGTCACTTTTAATAATCCAGACACAAAGCAAGAACTGAACGTTGATGTAAACGTAAATGTTTCTGGAAACATAATTGTAGTTTCTGAACAGGTAGATTTTAAGCAAATTTTCAATGAGATAGTGGAGTTTAGTGCATCAATAAAAATGGTTGGAGTGTTTGAGAAATTTGGTGAAGCTGCATCAGATTTAGAAGAATTTGGCCAGGTTAATGGTGCTGCAATAATATTTCCATACATAAGAGAACAGTTAACAAATATTTCATCTAAGGCTGGTTTAGGCCTAATTATTCTTCCACCTGCAAATTTTACAAAGAAAAAATAACCTACATTTCCAAGCTTCCCCCAGCACTAAACCTCCATGTAGAACTGGCCACTCCTTTTTCCAACTTTACCACCATTCCGGTTTCAACTGTACCACCAATTGCTTTGCTGGTTTAGTTTTTTATTTAGCACCTGTCACTATTCTGCCACCAAGTTTTCACACCCGAAAAAACCACCAAAATTGCAACAAAAGCCAGCCAAACTCTCCGAGGCCTTGATTTCCCATGAAGCAGAAAATTTTTGCCTACAATTTATTTTTTTGTTTCAGTTTTAAATAGAATAATGCCTTCAATTATTATTTTATGAGCGTGTTAAAAGATGGGGGATATGCCCAACAAGTAGAAAACTTTGGTATGTTAATTCAGCTGGCGCAACAGCTTGGTTCGGCCTATATGCCCACCAATGAAAATATTATCTTGGTAAGTCTGGAAAAGATACTGCAAACAGAGTTTTCAAAATAAAAAGCAAAGGCCCCAAAGTATATAAAGGAACAAGCCTAGTTGGCTACAGAACAAACAACCTTAAAGACTATTGTTTGGTAATTGAAATAGAAAACGAAGAAAGCAAGGACTTTAATGGAGCTAGTTTTAATTTTAAAGAGTTAGAAAAATACAAAGAAATTAAATCTAAAAATAATCATATTACTGCAGCAGGAATTCCTTTTGCCGTGACCTTGACGGAATTAATGAAGGAGAAGGTAAAATAGCAAAACATGGCGCTGATATTCAATTTTTTTAATAACTTTTGTTGTGATTGAAATAATGCCTATAATTGTAATCTTTTAATGAATGCCTTAAAGAACAAATCAGAAATTAACCTAACTGCGGCAGAATTGCTGCACCAAAAGTCACTATATCCTTCAGTTGTTCATTGTTCATACTATAGCTGTTTTCAATTCATGAAATTTATTTGGTTAGAAAAAATGGGCAAGGATGAAATAGAATTAACAAATTTAACAAGAAATTCAATTGAAGGCTCACATGAAGTATTAATCAATCAAATTGGGGTTTTCTTGAAAAGTAATGGATTTAATTCTAGAGATTTCAATAACCAAATAGGTCAATTAAAGAAATTAAGGAGAAAAGCAGATTATGAAAATTTTCAAATTGATTCTTCAAATAGTTCCAATTCATTATCATTGTCAAAATCTTTATTGAATATTTTAAAACATTGTGCTTAACAATTGAAATTATGAATGCTTCTGAATTTATAAAAACAGAATTACTTGAATTTGTTAGAAACTTCCCTAAGACTAGAGTCAGAGCCGAGTTTAATGAGGATTCTAAAACTTATTTTGTTGAAGTAGTACCAAATGAGGTTTACCACTTCAATGATTTATACATAGATTGGGAAAAATCGTTTCTTGAGAGATTTATAATTGAATTCCCTTTTGAAAATTTGTTTTTTATTACTGATGATGCATTAGTAGGACTAGATGTAGTTGATTTCGAAT
>JAUYMZ010000473.1 GCA_030699355.1 Bacteroidota bacterium
TCACCAATTAAAATATTTAAATAACCGGAAAAGGTTTGACCATTCTTTTCAAGCCATACTTTCAGTTCGTTAACCTTGTCTTCATCTAAATTCACGGTGTAAATTTTCTTCATAATTCTTTTTTAAAGAACTTTTATATAAATGTCAACTATTTTTCTTATTACTCCGACGACTTCAAAAAAAGGGTTGGCAGGACAGGGTTGACAGAGGAATATAATGTATCTCATGCGTGCAAATGATCGATATGATTCGGGGCTGCCTGCGGAAATGGAAGGACGGCTGATCTGCTGAGGCGCAAAGCGCGTCTAATTATTTTTTTATCGTGGTGGAGAGGGTATTTGGTAGGACATTGCTCAATGTCCGTGGAGGCCTCCGTTCCAGTGTCACGGCAGGCCTCCACGGACATATCACGTATTTTTGATTTTTTATGGAAATGATATACTTTTTTGACGAAGATTTCTAAGCCACGCTCTGACTGCTTCTTCACCTAACCGGCAAACATACAGACACTCCGCCTGTTTATTGTGATTTAATATTAATTTAAAATCTTCATATGATATTGTCATAAAGACTTCCGATTTTTTTTCTACTTCTTCAATCACTTTATCATCATCGATTTGCTTACCCACTCCCAGAAGATCACGCAAACCCTTTGACCATACCAACTGACGTTTCCCTTTGAACTCCCTGGCATACTCTTTAAACTTCCAGCCGGCCTTTATTTTTAAATCATGATCGTCTGAATCACCACCAGCACAAATTTCCAAAAGTCCAAACGGCGAAACATGCCCTTCTTTCATACCCTGCTTTAAATGCCCTTTAGTCATTTCTTCCTCGATTCCCCATTTTGTCATGTAGCGAGCGGCCCACTCACCATTGACCAAATCAAGGCCATGTTCATTTGGAGACGAAAGCCCTGAAGATGTGCAGGCCGCTTGCCACTGAGAAAGGAGAGATTTTTTTAAAATTGATAAAGATTCATCGGTAAATGATTTTTCTGTGAATAACATAATATGAAAATGAGGATGCCATCCATTCTTTCCATAAGTCACTTCTAAAGCCCTTATATCTCCTTTAATTCCGAGCATTTTTGACATTATCTTATAATGCTTTCTATTCTTAAACGTCCGTAATGTATGAGAAATTCCATTAAGAACATCTTTTAAATGGTCCTTTGCATAATGTGGGACCGTCAGCGTCATCATCATAACAGAAAGCCCCTTGGCCAGAGCGGCCGCATGAGCCTCTTGCAATTCCTTACGCCTGAACTCAGAAATAATTGACGCACAATCCGGACAGCCCCAAACAGATCCGCAACGCATCAAGCCGCCAAAGGCAAAATTTTCGTCATTTTTCAGAACAGGAATTGATCTTAATTCATGGGGAGTATGAATCAGCTCGTTATTGTAATTGACCGGAACCGGAACCCTTCCGCATAGCTCCAAACGTCCGCCCAATAAATTCCTTGCAATATTTTGTTTTCTTTGCTTTTTTTCGTTCCATAACCGTCTTTCCTCAGCATCTTGCTTGCACGATTTCGTGATAGTACCAAGAGAACTTTTTAAATCCCCCGTAGCCTGTGCATTATGATCAAGATAAGACGAAAACCCCTCTTTTTTATTATTCCCGGAGGGGCTTTCGTCTTCCTCGGGCAACGCTGGCAGCATTGGACTATTTAAAAAACCCTCAGAAACACCTTTTTTCGTGTCCCAGAGGGTCATATTGACATTATTTCGATGTGAGGCTATACTATTCAAGTCTTATCCAATCGCACTCTAGCGGGAGCGGGAAAGATTAAAAACCCCTGATGGTTTGGCGACTCTCAGGGGATTTTTTATGCTCTCACTTTTTTAATTCCTTTTTTAAATCAGCAGTCATTCTACTAGCCAGCCCAAGAAGCGTAAATATTGACAATCTAGTTTTATCACCCTTAGGAGCATATTTCTTCAATGCCTCTAAGTTCTCACCAATTAAAATATTTAAATAACCGGAAAAGGTTTGACCATTCTTTTCAAGCCATACTTTCAGTTCGTTAACCTTGTCTTCATCTAAATTCACGGTGTAAATTTTCTTCATAATTCTTTTTTAAAGAACTTTTATATAA
>JAUYMZ010000368.1 GCA_030699355.1 Bacteroidota bacterium
GCTTGGAGGCAGCCTCGCTGCCTCCAAGCCACATGCCAATGAAAACAAGCGAGTACCGAGTCATTCAGAGCGATAGCGAAGAATCTCATGCTTTTCCCAGACAGCAATGTTAAAAATTGAAAAGAATACTTTCACAAAAAAATAAAAGTAATTTAGATAAATTGCACCCTGTAAACATGGAAGGTATTGTCATAAAATCTACGGGGTCTTGGTATTTGGTTCGAACCGAAACTGGTAACATACACCCTTGCCGATTGAAAGGAAAGTTTAGGCTAAAAGGAATTAAACATACCAATCCAATAACCGTGGGCGACAAGGTAGAATTTGAGAGGGAACCTGGCTCTGAGAATGGCGTAATTTTTAAGCTATTAGATAGAAAAAATCACATTATTAGAAAGGCCAATAATATGAGTAAACAAACCCATATTATTGCCAGCAACCTAGATCAAAGTTTGTTGATTATAACCTTAGCCTTTCCTAAAACATCTTTAGGCTTTATAGACCGATTTTTAGTTAGCTCGGAAGCATACCATATTCCAGCTATATTGGTATTTAACAAATCGGATTTAATGCAAGGAGAATGGGAAGAAATTTTGGATGAAACCATACAACGCTATCAAAAAATTGGATATACTTGTCTCAAAACATCTACCCTTACCCAAGAAGGAATAGCCGATTTTAAAGAGTTATTACGCGATAAAACATCCCTTTTAAGCGGACATTCAGGGGTAGGAAAATCTACCTTACTTAATCACATAGAACCCAATTTAGATTTAAAAACCACAGCTATTTCTAACTACTCTTTAAAAGGTATGCATACCACAACCTTTGCAGAAATGCATCCCTTACATTTTGGCGGGTATATTATAGACACTCCTGGTATTAGAGAGTTTGGTTTGGTAGATTTTGAAGATGCCGAAATTAGTCATTACTTTAAGGAAATGCAGCCTTACATTGGAAAGTGTAAATTTAACAATTGCAAACACATTAATGAGCCAGAATGTGCCATACAAATGGCTGTAAAAAATAATGAAATAAGCATAGAACGATTTAGCAGCTACCTGAGCATTATGAGCAAAGAAGATATTTACGAATAAAATTATGCGGGTATTGATACAAAAAGTCACAGAGGCATCGGTTCAGGTAAAACAAACATGCATTGGTTCAATCCAAAACGGACTCCTCATTCTTGTAGGCATAGAAATGGCAGATGGAAAAGAGGATATAGCGTGGCTCTCTCACAAAATCTGTCACTTACGTATTTTTAGCGATGCAAATGGCAATATGAACCACAGTGTAAAAGATGTAGGGGGAGAAATTTTAGTTGTAAGTCAGTTTACCCTCCACGCACAAACCAAAAAAGGAAATAGACCCTCTTTTATACAAGCTGCCAAACCAGATATTGCCATACCCATATACGAACAATTTAAAACGCAATTGGCTAATGACTTAGGAAAACCTATTGCATGTGGCCAATTTGGAGCTGAAATGCAGATAAGCTTGGTAAATGATGGTCCGGTTAGTATTTGGATAGACACAAAAAACAAACAATGAGATTAACAATAGAAGAAGCACAAAAGCAGGTAGACCAATGGATTCAAACCATTGGGGTGAGGTATTTTAACGAACTAACCAATACCGCCATTTTAATGGAAGAGGTGGGAGAAGTAGCCCGCATTATGGCCAGAAAATACGGGGAACAATCATTTAAAAAATCTGATGAAAAGGTAGACCTCGCAGATGAAATGGCCGATGTAATGTGGGTATTAATTTGTTTGGCCAATCAAACTGGTATTGATTTAACCGAGGCATTTGAACGCAATATGGCTAAAAAAACCAAGCGCGATGCCACCCGCCATAAAGAGAACACTAAATTATAAAGTGAATAAAAAATCCATATTCAAGTTGTGTTGCAATAATTCTGTAGCATAAGCATTTTCCTGTGTACCATAGGGCGTTACCATTACCAAGTGCACAGCGCTTTTGGTTTTAGCATTTATTTCAGAATAGTATCAAGAAACTCAATTTCAGGATATCTACCAATTATTTGCGTCATGAAATTGCATTTATAACTCGCTACAAGTATACAAAAAATAGCACATTTAGCGAGTTATAGAATGGATAGGCATAAAAAAAGGGCAAGCTTACTGCATCGCACCGCTACAACCTCACGCCCTTGCTCCATTCCTGACCTGGGGGATTAGAGGGAGCTGATCGTACAGGGCTCACCCGAGCGCAAAAGTAAGTTTTTTCTACTGTTATGCAAACTTATTTTCAATTTTATACCGAATGTACAGATGCCATAAACCAGAGATTTGCCATCTTTTTAACAAACTAAAAATAAATACGGTAAAAAGGAACGGGGAAAAACCCAATTTGATAATTGGTTTGCAAGCTTCCGGTGGCAGGGTTCCAAATTTGATTTAAAACATTTTGTGTGTTAAAGATATTCTGAATTTCTAGCGCAAATTCTTGGGTGTATTTTTTAGCATTTTGTCGGTAGCTTATTTTAAAATCAGTTCTAAAAAACGCTGGAAGTCTGTTGGTATATGCCTCTAATTCTTTGTACACCACATCCCCTCTTTGTTGAGAAGCCAACTCATCAACAGGAATAAATCGACGGCCACCGCTATACACCACTTTTAGGTTCAGACCAAATACATTATTTTTAGCTTTAGAAACTTTCCATTCTTTACCTACCAATGCATTCACAACAAAGTTGCCATTAAAGGCTGTATTGCGCCAAATT
Organism: Bacteroidota bacterium; assembly: GCA_030699355.1. GTDB lineage: Bacteria > Bacteroidota > Bacteroidia > UKL13-3 > UKL13-3 > B1. The sequence goes on from JAUYMZ010000368.1 coordinate 2,750, forward strand.
AAATCGCTGCCGCGGTATTTGCTTTCGTAAAAACTACCTGTAAAAAGGTAATAAAAGCCCTTGTTAAAAAACCTTTCAAGGGTAATCTCTAAGCCATAATTATAACCCCGTCCGGCATTTACCAAACTATCTGCATAGATGGGCACAAAATCGGCCCCAAAATTTACAGTTGAAAAATAACTTGGGTTTTGTGTAACGGGCAATTGATTTAAAAATTGGTAATACGTTTCAACTTTTATGCGCGTATTTTCTGTTAGTAACCAATCGTAAGTTAGCACAAAATGATGCGCTTCACTCATCTTTAAATTATTGTTTGTATTGGCATAAACCTGGTTAAAAGTATCTACCAATGTTTTGGTAAAATAAGTTAATAAAGGTTGGGTTTGGCTATGCTTTCCATACCCAAAAGCTAAGGCGTGGTTAGCGCGCAATTGATAGCGAATACTGGCCCTAGGATCAAGCGAATAGCTCTGGTTTAGTTGCAAATAATTAAGGTGTAACCCCCCGTTAAAATTGAGCCTTGCCGTAAATCTGTAATTGTAATTTAAATAGGTTTGAACCAAATAAGAATGCTCAGAAAAATCTAAACGTGGAAAATAAGACTGCAAAGAATTTACCCAAAGGCTATCATACATGGCGCCACCTATTCGGCTACCAATTAGTCCCAATTTAAAGCTATGCTTGGCATTTATTTTATGGTTGTAAAAAGAGTGCACACTTTGGCGCGTATTGCTGGTGGTTCTACCCAATAAATAAAAAGGCACATTGCTATTGCTTAAGGTATCTACCCGCACCACGTTAGACTCGCCCGAGGCAGATATAATGGTTTTAAAATACGCTTTACTGCCCATGCGCAAGGTATGTGTAAATCCAATTACACCCATGGCTGAACCAAAATCTACATCTTGCGCATTACTCATAGTGGCGCGCTCAGCCTCCGTTTTTTTACTATCTAGCAATTGCGTACTGCTTTTTCCTCCAATCCCAAAAAAGCTAATGGCACCTAACTTGGTTTCAGGGAAATTAAATTTAAAAGAAACATCTTGGTATTTGGGAATGCCCGAATTACCAAATTGAATGCCCAATGCCTCAAATAAACTTAAGGTAGAGTAACGGTAACTGAGCATGTAAGACGAGCCCTTTGATTTTTGAATGGGACCTTCTGCCAAAAGCTCTAAACCTGCAAAGCCAACCTGACCAATAAACTCGCGTTTCTCGTTGTTTCCGTTGCGCAATTTTAAATCGAATACACCCGCATTGGCATTGCCGTATTCTGCCGGAAATGCGCCCGTTAAAAAATCGGAATTAGCCAACATATTGGTATTAACAATGCTAACCGGCCCCCCATTGGCGCCCTGACTACCAAAATGGTTTGGATTGGGAATATCGGCACCCTCTAAACGCCACAACAAGCCCATAGGCGAGTTTCCCCTAATCACAATATCATTGCGCTGATCATTTCCCCCACCAGCTACACCTGCGAAGTTGGCCGCCATTCTGCTTGGGTCGTTAAAGCCACCCGCATACCTATTGGCTTGGTCTACTGTAAACGACCTACCGCTTACCAAAATAAGTTCATTATTGGCCCTAGATTTATCCTTGTTCGCTTTAATAAGCACATCATTCATAAGCTCAATTTTCTCTGTAAGCTCTATGTTTAAAATAACCTCCTTGGCAGAATGTACCAATATATCAGATAAATTTCTAGCCTCATAACCAATGTACGAAACCTTTATGTTTGCCCTTCCTAAAGGTACCTGCAGCAACTTAAACTTACCTTGCGCATCGGTGGCGGCACCTAAACTCTTTCCATCTATAAATACTTGTACAGCCGCGCCTATAATGGGTTCACGGGTGTCTTTATCACTAATTATGCCCCGTATGGTTTGGCTCATCTCTTGGGCTGAACCCAAACTTGCTAAGCCTATAAAAAAAAGCAAAAGCGCTAATCGATATATGTTTTTCATGCTAATGGCAAGTATACAAAATGTATGTTAAAAAATTAAACCAACAAAATAGTGCTGTTTTAAAAACTATATCGTAATATTGCAATATAAAAATACAGTTTAACATTAAATCAGAATAATATGACATTATCAGAAATTAAAGCCTTATTACCCCAACTAAACGAAGTACAATTTACATTAGAAAATGGCACTCCAGTACCGGCTCATTTTCATGTAACAGAAGTAGGGAAAGTGAGTAAACATTTTATAGACTGCGGCGGGGTAATGAGAACAGAAGAAAAAGTAAATTTTCAACTTTGGAATGCCAATGATTTCGACCACCGATTAAAGCCTAGCAAATTGTTAAATATCATTCAACTTTCAGAAGAAAAATTAGGTTTAAAAGATGGCGAAATTGAGGTAGAATATCAAGGTGAAACCATAGGTAAATATCAATTAGCTTTTAACGGTGAGTGCTTTATTTTACAAGCAACCACAACCGCTTGTTTGGCTCAAGACAGTTGTGGCATACCGGTAGAAAAATTGAAAGTTAATTTGGCAGAGTTAAACAGCAATTCTTGCTGCACACCCGGCGGTTCATGTTGTTAGAATGGAAGTTTTAAGGTAAGTCCGTATAATAAACCTTTTTCATTTCTTGGTTCAATAAAATCAAAGGACCATTGAACGGGACCTATGCCACTAGAAACAATACTTAGCTTGCTTGCATTATGCAAAACATGTTCTGATGGTGCTTTTAAAACACCTGCTTGAATACCAAACCACTTTGCAGTTTTGGAGCGAGTAGATAAATTAAACAAACACATTGCCTCAACTGAATAAAACATTTGATAATTTGCTAGCTTTCCTTCATTAATATCAGCCATCATATATTCTGTTAAACCAATTCCTAACTGATAAGGAGGTTTGCCATACTTACCACTATTTTGAAACATTGCCCATATGCCCAAATTAGGTGCTAGCTCACTACCTATTAAAGATAAACCCATAATAGGTCCAATAGAAAAAGAAAACTGCCTCTTATGCTGAAAATGGGATACGCTGTAAGCACTGCTATCGGTATCTACCCAGAGTTGTGTACTTTGACGTCTGTATTTTTTATTGGCAGTACCCACTTCAATCGCTTGTTTTATATTGGTATTTTCCAATTTATAAGCCAAACTATCAGGATTATTTACATACAATTGCCACTCTATTTTGCTCTCCATATCTAAGATTATAAACTTGTGTTTGGGCAAGAACAAATCCATGCGCAGCATCTCTTGGGCTACATCTACGCGCTTCTCTGTGTACTCTGCAGCTTCGGCCTTTATTCTACGTTGTGCGGCATTTTTATAAAAGTAATATACTTCTTGGGCATTGGCAGATAATTTTCCACTGGCATAAGCAGCCTTTAAATCGGCTATAAAAGTTGTTTTTAAAGCTTCTGCTTTGTCGGCAAAATCCTTTAGCTCCTTAAACTCTTTGCCCATTATCAAAACTTTATCATTACCGGGCAATACAATGTGTAAAGTATCCGAATAAATTTCATCTGGAAACTCAGCATCTACATACCATTTAGCTTGTGCGTGTACCTTTGGGCTCAGGCAAAAAAATGCCAGAGCCACCATAAAAATGACTGTTTTTTTCATATGTTTTTGTTACTAAAAATTTCCTTTATACTGTAAAGTTGATTCTTGTGTATTGGAGTTTACATTGCCTCCCATTTGGGGTTTAAAAAAATTGAACTGAACCAACTTTTTTTCCGAATTAGCAACCGGAAATTTGGCTAAATAAACCTCGTCTGTAAAGTCAATTTCTGTGAAGCGAGCTTGTTGCTTAACGGGTTCCACTTCTGCCAATAAGCTACTAGGTTCATTGGGCAAAACACTGTCTTTGGTCTGAACCAAAACTGGTGCTTCTACCCTCGTTTTAATGGGCGCTTTCCTTTTAATTTTAAGGGCACTTTCTTTGATAACTTGTGGCTTTACAAGCACTAATTGTTGGGGTTTATCTGGTATATTGTTTACTACTTGCGTTGGAAGAATAATCTGTTTTGGTTCAGACCAAAAAAATGTTAACACTGCCAAAAACAAAGCGGCAACACCACTTATATACCAAATTAACTTTGGTTTTCTGGCTGGCTTTTTCCCATGCAAACCTGCGGCTAAAAGTTCCCACTTACTTTCTATATTGGGTTGATAATCTAAAGGCAAATCATCTAATGATTCAAACTTTTCTTGGAGTAAATTATTTTGCCTTTCCATAGCCATATTGATTGTGTGATAATAATGCTTGTAATCGCTGTTTGGCCTTAAACAATTGAGATTTGCTGGTACTTTCGCTGATGTGCAGCAGCGCGGCAATTTCTTGATGCGAATAGCCTTCAACCACAAATAAATTAAAAACTGTTCGGTAGCCAATAGGCAATTTTAACAAGGCAGCCAACAAATCTTTGGCGGCAATTTGGTTTATAAAATCGGTATCCCATTCGGCCACGGTATCATCCGAAATTGCAACCATACTGAGGTTTTGTTGTTTGCGCAAAGCCATTAAACTCTCGTTAACCATAATGCGTTTTACCCAATGAATAAAACTTTGTTCGTGCTCGTAGGTAAAAGAATCTATCTGTTGAAAAGCCTTCATAAACCCTTTCATTACACAGTCTTCGGCCTCATCTGTGCGCAACAAATATCGCTGGCAAACCCTACACATTTTGGCAAACATGGATTCAAAAACCCATTTCTGCGTTTTAGCATCTCCTTGTTCTAAAAGTTTAATATGTTCTTTATTTAGGTGCATGTTTTAACCTTGTTACTGCTATAATGCCGCAAAGTAACAAAAGGTTGCCTGAAGGGTGAAAAAAAATTAGGAAACTTTACTAGCACTACTTTTTAATTTTGTAATTA
>JAUYMZ010000379.1 GCA_030699355.1 Bacteroidota bacterium
ACCTATACCGATTTACTACTGGCTCAAAATCAAAAATTACAAGCTAAGCAAGGATACCTCCAAGCTATCAGTGCCTACTGGCAGGCTTTTTATCAATTGCGGGTAAGTACATTGTTTGATTTAGAGAAGGGGGAGAGAATATAGAATCCAGAGTCCAGAATCCAGAGTCTAGATGGGTTTTTCTTGGTTTTGGCATTTGTGATTGGTAGGTTGTTTTTGGAGGCGAGTTACCTCATTGCGCATACAGGTTATTGGTAAAATGAAATTATTTTTTATTTTTAACCAACTAAAGTTTTCAGCAGGTTTTGATTTATAAACCGCAAATTTTTATGAAAAAATTAGAGAGAATGAATGGGAAACTTTTTGAAAGTTTGAAGGTGAATGAAATGACAAATTTGGGTGCTTTTGTTGGGGGATGGCATTGTCAAACGACTGACTCGTCTGGTTGTGAAGATACGTATAAGCAAGATACTGACCCAAGACCGCCATCTAGCGATCAAATTACCACAAAAATTGAAGATACAATAAATTCTACCGTCGTCGATGATGCCTTTAATAATGATGGAAGTATTGATGTTGATATTTTTCTTGAAAGTGAAGTTAATTGGGATTAAATTCAAAGAGGCTGTCTCAGATTTTGAAACAGCCTCTCTAAATAAAGATTTTTCATTTATGTTAAAAAAATCATTACGAATTGTTTTTATATTTAATTTATTAACCTTAACTTTTTCTTTTAATTTAAACGCTCAAGATAATATTTCTGAGTATTATACAACACTTAATAAAGCAAATAAATTGCTATACATTGAAAAGGATAGTATTTCAGCATTAAAGCAATATTTAAAAGCTTTTAATATGGCAAAAAATGAATTGTCAGTTGTTTCTCCTGAGGAAAGGTTAAAGGCTATAAGAATTGCGGCTTCAAAAAAGATGTTTAAAGTCACAGAAAAATTATTTTTGAATGCAATTCAAGATGGCATGAATATTGAAAACATAAGAATTTATTTTCGGAAAGAAAATTCATTGAGTTACTTTTCTAAAACACAACACGCATCTAATGTTTTTAATAAATATTCCGCTTTAAGAAAGAAATATAATACTCAAATTGATAAAGATTTTGAATATCAGTTACACATTTTACTTAATCAAGATTTTTTTGTTCGTAATTTATCTAGCGTTCCAAATATAAATAATTACATACCACAAGAGAAGTACAAGGATTTTAATGGTTTAATTATTTCTTATTCTGATTGTGATATTAGGCAAAGATTATTAGAATTAATCAAAAATAAAAATCTTGATAAAAGGCTAAAAGATAATAGAGCAATTGGAGTGTTTACGTTATTGATGTTACATAATTTTAGAAATTTTGAAACAAATTCAAGAGTACAACAATGTAGTGATACATTAAATTATAATAAATTTCAACCAATTTTAAAAATGATGTTAAAGGTGGGAAAGTTGGAAGCAATTGAATATGCATATTTAATTGATAGAGCGCATTGTTGGAATAATAATTCAGGTAATTCGTATCAAATATTTGGAACATTGATAGAAAAAGTAAATGGTAAAAATATCTTGATGTGCCCAATTTTCGATTTGAAAAATGTAGATAAACGGAGGGCTGAAATATACCTGCCGCCATTAAGTGATGCAGCAATAATTTATAACTTTGAACTTCCCCAAGCCTATATCAAAATTAGATGATACTAATTATCTCTGAAAATTCTGACTATAATACAGATGTAGTGATAGATTGGTTGTCATACAAAGGTAAAGCGGGAGTGTAAATTAAACTGAGTCAAAGCCTTCCCAAGCCTCCTTTGGGCCTAGGCCCAAAGGA